>JBIKXN010000148.1:0-7957 GCA_044355765.1 Alphaproteobacteria bacterium | reverse complement strand
GGCCTGTCGGTCGAGACGCTGGCCGCGGATGTCGGCGACGTCGCGGCCACGCGCGCGGCCATCGACGGCCTGGTGGCGAAGCACGGGCGGCTCGACGTCCTGATCTGCAACGCCGGCATCCAGCACCGCAAGCCGCTGCCGGAGTGGGAGATGCAGGACTGGGAGCGCATCATCCACGTCAACCTGTCGTCCTGCTTCGCGATGGCACAGGCCGCCGCGCGCCACATGGTCGCGCGCAAGTCCGGCCGCATCATCATGACCGGCTCGGTGATGTCGGTGCTGGCCCGGCCGACGGTCCATGGCTATGTCGCGGCGAAGAGCGGTCTCTGGGGCCTGACGCGTTCGCTGGCGGCGGAGCTAGGGCCGCAGGGCGTCAACGTGAACTGCATCGCCCCCGGTTTCTTCAAGACCGAGCTGAACGAGGCGATCCTCGCCAATCCCGATTTCGTCGCCTGGGTCGAGGGACGGACCCCGCTCAAGCGCTGGGCGGATCCCAAGGAGATCGGCGGCGCCGCGGTATTCCTCGCGGCGCCGGCCGGATCCTACGTCAACGGCCATCTGCTGGCCGTCGACGGCGGACTGATTTCGGTCGTCTGACGTCTGCGCGGCGTTTTGCCCGACGGTCTTTTCCTCTAAGGTCGACGCTGCCGCGGTGGATAGAGCCGCCGCGGGGCGCACGCCAGCCCAAGGCAACGGAACCCGGAGCGACATGAATACCGCCCCGCCACCGGTCCTCCAGGTCGAGGACCTCAAGACGCATTTCTTCACGCAGGACGGCCAGACCCGCGCCGTCGATGGCGTGAGCTTCCAGGTCAAGGCCGGCGAGACGCTCGGCATCGTCGGCGAGTCCGGCTGCGGCAAGAGCGTCACCGCCCTGTCGATCCTGCGCCTTCTGCCGCCCCGGCTCGGCCGGACGGTCGGCGGGTCGATCAGGTTCGACGGCCGCGAACTCCTGGATCTGGACGAGGCGGCGATGCGGGAGATCCGCGGCAACCGCATCGCGATGATCTTCCAGGAGCCGATGACCAGCCTCAATCCGGTGCTGACGATCGGCGATCAGATCGCGGAGGCGGTGACGATCCACCAGGGCAAGAACCGCGCCGAGGCGATGGCCCGCGCCGTCGAGATGCTGCGCCTCGTGAAGATCCCGGATCCGGAGCGCCGGGTTCAGGACTATCCGCATCAGTTCTCGGGCGGCATGCGCCAGCGCGCGATGATCGCGATGGCGCTGTCGTGCAACCCGAAGCTGCTGATCGCCGACGAACCTACCACCGCCCTCGATGTCACCATCCAGGCCCAGATCCTGAGGCTGATGGTCGAACTCAAGAGCCAGATCGGTGCCGCGATCATGCTGATCACCCACGATCTCGGCGTGGTCGCCGAGACCTGCCAGCGGGTGATCGTCATGTACGCGGGCAAGGTCGTCGAGGAAGCCGAGATCGTCGAACTTTTCGAGCGGCCCCTCCATCCCTATACCCGTGGCCTCATGGCGTCGATCCCGCGGCTTAAGAAGCCCGGCGCGCGGCGCCTGTCGGAGATCCCGGGGATCGTCCCGAATCTCCGCGAGCCGATCGCCGGCTGCGCCTTCGCGCCGCGCTGCCCGATGGCGACCGAGCGCTGCCGACGCGAAGCCCCCGCACTCGAGAGCAAGGGCACCGACCATCGCGTCGCCTGCTTCGAAGCCGACCGGGTGGCGTCATGAGCAGCGACAAGCCCGTGCTCGAGGTCCAGGACCTCGTCAAGCATTTCCCTGTCCAGCGCGGCGTGCTCCGCCGCACGGTCGGGCACGTCAAGGCGGTCGACGGCGTCAGCTTCGCGATCGCGCCCGGCGAGACGCTCTGCCTCGTCGGCGAATCCGGCTGCGGCAAGTCGACCGTCGCGCGCCTGATCCTGCGCCTGCTCCAGCCGACGTCGGGCAGCATCAGGCTCGAAGGCGACGACGTCACGCGGCTGAGCGAAAGCGCGATGCGCCCGTATCGCCGCCAGGTGCAGATGGTCTTCCAAGACCCCTATGCGTCGCTCAATCCCCGGCTCACGGCCGGCGACATCATCGCCGAGCCGCTCGAGAACTACAGCGACCTGTCCTCCGCCGACCGCAAGGACCGCGTCGCCAAGCTGCTGCAGCGCGTCGGGCTGCGCGCCGACGCGATGAACCGCTACCCGTTCGAATTCTCCGGCGGCCAGCGCCAGCGCCTCGGCATCGCCCGCGCGCTCGCGTTGCAGCCGAACCTGATGGTGCTCGACGAGCCGGTCTCCGCGCTCGACGTCTCGGTGCAGGCCCAGGTGCTCAACCTGCTCATGGACCTGCAGGAGGAATTCGGCCTCGCCTATCTGTTCGTCTCGCACGATCTGGGCGTCGTCGAGCATATCGGCCATCGCATCGCGGTCATGTATCTCGGCAAGATCGTCGAGGTCGCGGACAAGCAGACCATGTTCGCCTCGCCGCAGCATCCCTATGCGCAGGCGCTGATCGCCGCCGCTCCGATCCCCGATCCGCGGGCGCGGCGCGAGCGGATCGTGCTCGAGGGCGACGTCCCCTCACCGCTCAACCCGCCCAGCGGCTGCCGGTTCCATACGCGCTGCCCCTTCGCCAGCGATCGCTGCCGCAGCGAGGAACCGGCGCTCAAGCCGCGCGCCGACGGCCATCTGGTCGCCTGCCACCTGCGCTGAGCGGCGGGCTCGCGATGGCGCCACGCGTTAACCCGCTGCTCGCCGGCCTCGACGCGCCGCCGATCCCCGAGGCCCGCGGCTGGGCACGCGCCTATGACGGGAATCGCGGTCCGCTGATCGACCTCTCGCAGGCGGCACCGGGCACCGCACCGCCGCCGGAGCTGCTCGCACGGCTCGCCGCCGCCGCGGGCAGCGGCGAGGCGGCGCGATACGGCGATATCCAAGGCGACGCGGCGCTGCGCGCCGCTTTGGCAGCGCAGGCGATGCGCCTCTATGGCGGCCGCATCTCCGTCGACGACGTCGCGATCTCCGCAGGCTGCAACCAGGCGTTCTTCTGCGCCATGCTGGCGGTTGCGAAAGCCGGCGAAGCCGTGCTGCTGCCATCGCCCTGGTACTTCAACCACCAGACGATCTGCGACCTGCTCGGCATCGAGCCGCGCGCCCTGCCCTGCGATGCGGGCGACGGCTTCGTGCCCGATCCGGCGCGCGCGGAAGCGCTGCTCGACGACCGCGTACGCGCCATCGCGCTGGTCACGCCCAACAACCCTACCGGCGCCATCTATCCGCCCGAGACCATCGCCGCCTTCGCGGCGCTGTGCCGACGCCGCGGGCTCTGGCTCGTGCTGGACGAGACCTATGCGGATTTCCTGCCGGAGCGCGACCAGCGTCCCCACGGCCTGTTCGCGGACGATGCGTGGCGCGACGTCCTGATCCGCCTCTACAGCTTCTCGAAGGCCTACGCAGTACCGGGGCACCGCGTCGGCGCCATGATGGCCGACGCGCCGGTCGTCGGACAGCTCGCCAAGGTTCTCGACAACCTGCAGATCTGCGCGCCGCGCGCGGCGCAGATCGCGCTCGCCTGGGCGATCGACGCCCTCGGCGACTGGCGCGAGCGCAACCGCACCGAGATCGTCGCGCGCGGCGATGCCTTTCGCGCCATGCTGGACACGCTGCCCGGCTGGCGCATCGACTCGCAAGGCGCGTATTTCGCCTATGTGCGTCACGGCGTGACCGGCGCGGCCGCCGCCGCGGTCGCTGAAAGCCTCGCGCGCGGGCGCGGCGTGCTCTGCCTGCCCGGAAGCTATTTCGGGCCCGGCCAGGACCGCCATCTGCGCGTCGCGATCGCCAATGTCGACAGCGCCACCATCGCGTCGCTCGGCCGGCGCTTCGCCAACCTGACGGGGACCGTATGACCGCGAACGACATCTATGCCGGACTTGGCGTGAAGCGCCGCATCAACGCAGCCGGTACGCTGACGCGGCTGGGCGGTGCGCTGATGGCCCCGGAGGTCGTGGCCGCGATGGCGGCGGCCGCGCGAGCCTCGGTCGACATCGCCGAACTCCAGGCCGCGGCCAGCCGGACGATCGCGCGCATCACCGGCGCCGACGCGGGCATGGTGACGACCGGCGCGGCGGCGGCGCTGACGCTGGCGACCGCCGCGGCGATGACGCGCTGGGACGTCGCGCGGATGGCGGCGCTGCCGCATGCGGCCGACTTCCCGCACGAGGTGATCATTCCTCGCACCCACCGCACGGGTTACGCGCACGCGTTCGCGGCGGCGGGCGCTCGCCTGATCGACATCGGCCACAACGACCGCGGCACCGGCGCCGGCGTGCGCGGCATCGAGGCCTGGGAGATCGAGGCAGCGATCGGACCGCGGACAGCCGCCTTCGCCTTCTCGGCGAACATCGACAGCGCGAACGACCTGCCGCTGGTCGCCGAGATCTGCCGCAGCCGCGGCATTCCCGTGATCGTCGACGCCGCCGCCCAGCTGCCGCCGAAATCGAATCTGCGCCGCTTCCTCGAACTCGGCGCCGATCTGGTCGCCTTCTCGGGCGGCAAGGCGATCGGCGGGCCGCAGGCCTCCGGGATCCTGGCCGGTCGCCGCGACCTCGTCGGCGCCGCGCTGGTGCAGCAGATCGACATGGACGTCTCGCCCGCCACATGGTCGCCGCCCGATCTGATCGACCGCACGAAGCTGACCGGCGTGCCCCATCACGGGATCGGGCGCGGCTTCAAGGCCGGCAAGGAGGAGATCGTCGGATTGCTGGTCGCGCTCGAGCGTTTCGTCGATGCCGACGACGAGGCGCTCAACGCCGATCTGCAGCGGCGCATGGAAGCGATGGCGCGCGGCCTCGACGGCGTGCGCGGCCTGTCCGTGCGCGTCGTCCCCGCGAGCGTCACCGGCAGGATCCCGGTGCTGGAACTGGCGATCGATCCCGCGGGCGCCGGCTGCACCGCGCTCGGGCTCAGCGCGCGGCTGCAGCAGGGCGATCCGCCGGTCCATGTCTCCGAGCGCCACAGCGCGCGCGGCGTCCTCACGGTCGACCCGCAGGTCCTTCAGCCCGAAGACGACGCGCCGCTCGCGGCCGCGGTCAGACGCGCGATCGGCTGACCGCCGCGCCGGGCCGCGTAAGCCGGGGCTTAGGTGCGACGCGCCGCCGGGTACGCCAGCGGTGCGTTTGCTCCTCCCTGCGCCGCCGACCGACACTGGCCGCGCGCCCGATGCGGCGCGGCTGGACGGAGGAAAAAAGCCATGCCGAAACCGTGCCGCGCGACGCGCGGCTTACCGCGGCTCGCGACGCTCCTGGCCTGCGTTGCGTTCGCCTGCACGCTGCCGGCGACGGCGCAGGCGGTGCTGATCGACTTCGAGAGTCCGGCGATCGCCGGGACCGTCGCCGATATCCCGGGCGACAGCTTAGCCGCCCAGGGGATTGCGTTCCGCACCGTGCGCCTGTCGGGAACGGTGGGCATCGGCGCCGTCGTCACGCTGGCGCCGATCGCCGACGGGTTGCGGATCTACCGCGACGCCTCGGCGATCTCGGGCAGACAGGGCGCCGGGCCGGCCCAGGGCGGGGGCTACAACGATCTGCTCATGCGCTTCGACCGCCCCCTGCGCAGCCTGTCGCTGACATCCGACGACATGGTCGAGACCCCGAACCCCCTGCGCCTGATAGCGCTGGCGGCGACGGAAACGACGGACCGCTTCCGGGTCGTGGATTTCGTCGAGGCGTTCGACGACGCCATCGCGGCGCCGGGGAACCTGCTCGCCCTCGCGCCGTCGGCGAGTTTCGACTTCGCGCTGTTCGAGGTGCGCAACCAGCAGGAAGGATTCGACGACCTGAGCTTCGCCTTCGCCGCGGTAGATCCCTCGCCCGGAACTCCGCCGACCGGGCCGGTGCCGGGGCCCACGAACCCGCGTCCGCCGCCCGGCATGGACGTTCCGGCACCGTCCAGCCTGTCGGTGCTCGCCGGGCTGCTCGGCGGATTGGCGATCATGGGCGGCCGCGAAGCGGCGCGCCGCCGTCGCAGTCCGGCCGCGCTCAGCCCCGCGGCTTGAGATCGAAGAGCCGCAGCGTACCGGCCTCGGTTCCGGCGGCGAGCCGCCAGCCGTCGGGCGACCAGTCGAGCGCCGACACTGGCGATCCGGTCGGCTCGGCCAGCGGCATCACGCGTCGCTTGGCGATGTCCGCTATACTCACCGCGCCATCGGCGAAACCCAGCAGGACGAAGGGTGCCGCCGGATGGGCCGCGACGCGCGAGATGACGGCGGGCGCGCCCGGCGGGGCAAGCTCGAGCGGCGGCTGGCCCTCCGGCCCCTTGCCGGCGAAGCCCCAGCACACGCAGATCTCGACGCCGCTCGACAGCAGCCAGTTGGAGTCCGACGTCCAGGCCAGCGAGCGCACCTTGGTGGCGTAGCCCTGCATCTGCATGTCGGCGCCCGAGGCGAGCCGCCAGACATGCAGGGCGTTTTCCTGGGTGGCGGTGGCCAGGAACTTCGCGTTCGGGCTGTACCGCACGGCGAGATGCGATCCCTTCCAGGCGAGCTGCCGCGGTTTCTCGCCGGGACGCGCCGTGAGATGGATGGTGGCGCCGCCGTAATGCGCGGCAGCCAGCCGCGATCCGTCGGGGCTGAAGGCGATGTCGGCGACCGTGCTGGGATGCGGTCCCAGGACATGGGTGCCGGAGTCGGTGACCAGGTGCACGAAGCGGCCGACCGCGGCGGCGGTCAGACGCCGCGCCTGGTGGACGGCGACTGCCTCGAACCATTTGCCCTTCGCCTGGGCGAGCTCGGCGACCTGTCCGCCAGGATCGACGGCGATCAGCCTGCCGTCGTCGCCGCCGGACACGAAGCCGACGCCGGCGCCGCGCGCGAAGCACAGGCTGGCGCCGCCATGCGCCGCGACCTCGCGCATCGCCTCGCCGCTCGCCGGATCCGAGGACAGGAAGCCGACCCGTCCCGCGCCGGTCGACAGCGCCAGCATGCGGCCGGACGCGTCGAAGGCGAGGCCGACGACGAAGGCGCCGAGCGCGATTTCCCGGCGCGGCGGGCCAGCATCGGTCACGCGCACGTCTCCCGCGTCAGCGCGCCTGGGCGCAGGCCTTGAAGCCGCGCGCGAGCGCTTCGCCGTCGAGATGGCGACCGATGAACACCATCTTGCTGGCGCGCGCGTCCCCGGCGCGCCAGGGCTGGCCCCAATTCGAGTCCATGATCATGTGCACGCCCTGGAAGACGAGCCGCCGGTCCTCCCCCTCGACCGCGAGCACGCCCTTCGAGCGCAGTATGTCCTGCCCCTTCTCCCGCAGCACGCCGGAGACCCACATCCGGAAGCGGTCCGGGTTGACCGGACCGTCGATCGTCACCGACACGCTCTTGATCTCGGTGTCGTGCAGCGGATTGGCGGCGTGATCGTGATCGTGGTCATGGTGGTGGTGGTGATCGTGCCCGTGGTGATCATGGTCATGGTGATCGTGGTGCGCGTGATCGTGGTGCGCGTGGTCGTGGCCGTGCCCATGGCCGGGCGCGTAGTGCTGATCGTCGCGGCGCAGGAACTCGGGCTCGATTGCCAGGATCCGCTCCAGATCGAACGCTCCGCGATCGAGAATCTTGTCGAGGTCGATCGCGCTGCGTTCGGTGCGGAAGATCTTGGCATATTTATTGATCTGCCGGATGGTCGCCTCGACGTCGCGCAGCTGCGCGGGCGTCACCAGGTCCGTCTTGTTCAGCAGGATGACGTCCGCGAAGGCGACCTGGTCCTCCGCCTCGTTGCTGTCCTTGAGCCGGTCGAGGAAGAACTTGGCATCGACCACGGTCACGATCGCGTCGAGCTTGGTGCGCGCGCGCACGTCGTCGTCGGAGAAGAACGTCTGGGCGACCGGCGCCGGCGCGGCGAGGCCGGTGGTTTCGATGATGATCGCGTCGAGCTTGTCGGCACGCTTCATCAGACCGCCGATGATGCGGATCAGGTCGCCGCGCACGGTGCAGCAGATGCACCCGTTGTTCATC
>JBIKXN010000196.1:0-6723 GCA_044355765.1 Alphaproteobacteria bacterium | reverse complement strand
GCCGACGGCGAGATCGGCCTGCTGGTCGACAGCTTCAACGACATGTCGGCGCAGCTGCTTGCCACCGAGAAGAGCCGCGCGGGCGCGCTCGCCGTCCTGCGCGAGACCGCGGCCCGGCTGAGCGCCGGCCGCGACGAGCCGCTCGCGGCCGGCGGCACCGCGGATGCGGCTGCCGGCCGGGACGTCAGGGATCTGCGCCGCGTCGAACAGGCCCTCAACCGGCTGATCGCCGAGCGCGAGGAGACCCTGCGTTCGCTGGCCGCCGCCAAGCAGACCGCCGACGAGGCCAATCTCGCCAAGGACGACTTCCTGGCGACGATGAGCCACGAGATCCGCACCCCGCTCAACGCGATCATCGGCATCGCCGACATCCTGCAGAGCTCGGCCCAGGAGCCCGAACACGCGCGGCTGCTGCGCACGATGCAGGATGCCGGTGGGCAGCTGATGGCGCTGATCAACGACGTGCTGGACTTCTCGCGGCTGCAGTCCGGTCGCATCGCACTCGATCCGCGACCCGTCGAGATCGGGCGGTTCGTCGCCACGCTGCTCGACCTGATCCGCCGCCTGCCCGGAGCGCAGAAGCTGGCCATCTCGGCGACCGCCGACCCGGACGTGCCGAGTTCGATCGTCGTCGACGAGGCGCGGCTCGGGCAGATCCTGATCAACCTCATGGCCAACGCGGTGAAGTTCACGCCCGCGGGCGGCGTCACCTTGCGCATCTCCGTCGTCGGCGACCCGTCCGCGCGTCGTCTGCGCCTTGCGGTCTCGGACACCGGGCTCGGGATCGACCCCGAGCACCGCGAACTGATCTTCGAGCCGTTCCGCCAGGGGCGCGCCGGCCGCCTGCGGCCGCATGCGGGAACCGGCCTTGGTCTCGCGATCTGCAGACGGCTGGCGCATGCGATGGACGGCCAGCTCGAACTCGAAGAGACCGGTCCGGCCGGGTCGCGCTTCGTCCTCGCCATTCCTCTGGTCGATGCCGCGGTCGCTGCGCCGGTGGCCCCGACCGCGGACCATCGCGTCGTGTCGTCGGATGCCTCGCTGGCGGTGCTGGTCGCGGAGGACACGCCTGCGAACCAGATCGTGATCCGCGCGATGCTCGAGCGCATGGGGCATCGCCCCACGCTGGTCGCCGATGGTCAGCAGGCGGTCGAGACCTTCGCGCGCGGTGGCTTCGACATCGTCTTCCTGGACGTGCAGATGCCGGTGATGGACGGCTTCGAGGCCGCCCGGCGCATCCGGGCCAGCGGCCCCGTTGGCGCCGCCGTGCCTCTGGTCGCTCTGACCGCCTTCAGCCAGCGCGCGGATCGCGACCGTGCGCTCGCCAGCGGCTTCGATCAGTTCGTCTCGAAGCCCGTGCGGCTTGCCCAGATCGCCGATGCCATCGCGACCGCACGCAGCCGCCTCGCGGCAGGCACGCGGGCGTGAGGCCCCTTCGCGGTGCCCAGGCTCACGCTCCGGAGGTTTCCAGCGGCGTCACGACCGGGATCGCCGGGGGGCGATCCAGCCAGGCCGGCAGCGGCAGGCCGCGGGCGCGCAGGAATTCAGGGTTGAACAGTTTCGAGGCGTAGCGCGCGCCGCCGTCGCACAGGATGGTCACGATCGTGTGGCCCGGCCCGAGGGCGCGGGCGAGGGCGATCGCGCCCGCGACATTGATCCCCGACGACGCGCCGACGAAGAGGCCTTCTTCGGCGAGCAGGTCGAAGACGATGCGTACCGCCTCGGCATCCGCGATGCGGAAGGAATGATCGACGGCGAGGCCCTCGAGATTGCGGGTGATCCGCCCTTGCCCGATCCCTTCGGTGATCGAACTGCCCTCCGACTTCAGCACCCCGGTCGTGTAGTAGCTGTGCAGCGCCGCGCCGTGCGGGTCGGCGAGCGCGATGCGCACCGACGGCTTGAGCCGCCGCAGCCCGATCGCGACGCCGGCGAGCGTGCCGCCCGATCCGACCGCGCAGACGAAGCCGTCGACCTTGCCGGCGGTCTGGCGGAAGATCTCGGGCGCGGTGGTGAGGATATGGGCCTCGCGATTGGCGACGTTGTCGAACTGGTTGGCCCAGAGCGCACCAGCGGGCTCGGTTCGCGCGATCGCCGCGGCGAGGCGCTGGGACACCTTCACATAGTTGTTCGGATTGGCGAAGGGCACGGCCGGCACGAGGCGCAGCTCGGCGCCGATCAGGCGCAGATAGTCCTTCTTCTCCTGGCTCTGCGTGTCGGGCATCACGATCACGCTGCGATAGCCGCGCGCGTTGGCGACCAGCGCCAGGCCGATGCCGGTATTGCCGGCGGTGCCTTCGACGACGACCCCGCCGGGCTTCAGCAGCCCCCTCGCCTCGGCGTCGAGGATCATGTTCAGCGCGGGTCGGTCCTTTACCGAGCCGCCGGGATTCAGGAATTCGGCCTTGCCGAGGATCTCGCAGCCGGTCGCCTCGGAGGCGCGGCGCAGACGGATCAGCGGCGTGTTGCCGATCGTGGCCTCGAAGCCTTCGCGTATCTCGCTCACGTTCGCGGCCTCCCGCTCGGGATCCAGGTTTGCGTCGGGTACATGGTGCGTCAGCCGGCCCGGCGGTAGCCGAGGCTGATCAGGCCGATGGCGCGCATCGCCGCGGCCTGGGTCGGGTCGACGACGGGCAGCCCCAGGCGACGTTCGATCTCGGGCCGGTATGCGCCCATGCTCGCGCAACCAAGGATCAGGACCTCGGCGCCGTCGCGGTCGCGCAGTTCGCTGCCGACCTCGACGATGCGGTCGACGACGCGTGCGCCGTCGAGCATGTCGACGACGCCGATCTCCAGCGGCCGGTCGCCGGCCAGATGCGACGACAGTCCCAGCTGGGCGACGGCCCGCAGATGGCGCGGAATGGAGCCGCGCTTTATGGCGACGATGCCGAAGCGCCGACCGAGCCCCAGCGCGGCGAGAAAAGCGGATTCGCCGATCCCGACGACCGGCGCCGCGAGTCTTTCGCGCGCGAGATGCAGTCCGGGATCGGAGAAGCATGCGATGACATAGGCGTCCGCCGGGTTGCCCTCGAAGAAGCGCACCGTCGGGGCGACCACGCTCTCGACATGGGCCTGGGTTTCGATTCCCGGCGGTCCCTCGGCCAGCGTCGCGCAGACGATCTCGGGGCCGCCAGGCAGGCGGGCGGGAGCGAGTGCGGCGTCCATCGACGCGGTGACCGCGACGGAGCTGTTGGGATTGAGGACGAGGATGCGCGGCATGATGCGACCCAGCGATTGCGAGCGCGCGATGTTGTCAGCGCGCCCCAGGCCGCGCAAGCCGCGCGATGCCGCGACCTGGCGCTTCCTCCCCTACGCGCGTGAGCGCGTGGGGGAGGTGACGGCCGCGTGAGCGGCCGGCGGAGGGGGCGGCGGAGTTGCGTCGGCGGCTGCGCTCACCGGCGCCCTCCCGCCGAAGCTCCTCCACGCGCTCACGCCCGCAGGGGAGGAGCAGGTTTGCGCCGCGTCGCCGGCGTCGCGCCAGGCGTCCGCGCCCGGATCGTAGCTCGAGTGATAGGCGCGGTTGGCGCGGACTTCGCCGTAGCCGCCGACGACCTGCATCCGGCCGGCCGGCGCGGTCGCCCAGGCCATCCCGCTGCGCGGGATCGGCGTGTCGGCACGGGCGACCCAGCGCCCCTGCGGCCCGGCGGGGGCCGGACTGGCGAAGACACGCTGCGCTGACGGCGGCGCTTGACGCAGCGTCGGCCCATGGCCGGCGTGCTGCGCGCCGGCCAGCGCCGGAGCGACGAGCGCGCCGGCCCCGGCGGCCAGCAACAAGCGGCGCAAGCCCCCCGGCATCCCAATCCGACGCAAGCGTAAGCGTGGGCGCAGGGCCTGCGTCAGCGATACTCGATGCGCGGGTCGATATAGGCGTAGAGGATGTCGACCAGCAGGTTCATCAGCACGTAGATGACCAGGATGAACAGGATGCAGCCCTGGATCAGCGGGTAGTCGCGCGAGCCGATCGCCTGGATCAGCAGCCGCCCCAGCCCGGGATAGGTGAACACCGCCTCGGTGACCACCGTGCCGCCGATGAAGTTGGCCAGCATCAGCCCGACGATGGTGACGAAGGGCAGCAGCGCGTTGCGCATCACGTGGCGGCCGACGACGTCGCGTTCCGGCAGGCCCTTCGAGCGCGCGGTGCGCACGTAGTCGGCCTTCAGTTCGCTGAGCAGCGATGCGCGCAGGAAGCGGGCGAAGATTCCCGAGACATAGATGCCGAGCGTCAGCGCCGGCATGAGCGTGTTGCGGAATGCCTGCCAGGGCGATTCGAAGAACGACACGTAGGACGAGGCCGAGGGCAACCAGCGCAGTTCGACCGAAAACAGCAGTATCAGCAGGATGCCCAGCCAGAAGGTCGGCACGCCAAGCGCCAGCGCGCTCCAGCCGCTCAGCGTGCGGTCGAGCCAGGACCCCGGCCAGATCGCGCTCGCGATCGCCACCGGCACGCCCAGCAGCAGCCCGACCAGCGTGGCGCAGAAGCCGAGCTGCAGCGTCGCCGGCACGCGCTGCATGATCAGATGCAGCACCGGCTCGCGGGCATGCAGCGAGGCGCCCAGGTCGCCCGCGAGCGCACTGGTCAGCCAGGACCAGTACTGAACGAGCACCGGCCGGTCGAGCCCGAGGCGTTCCGTGACTTCGCGGATCTGCTCGGGATTGGCGTTCTCGCCGACGATGCTGGCGACCGGACCGCCGGGTACGGCGTAGATCATCGCCCAGATCCCGAGCGAGGCGAGCAGCAGCACGGGCAGCAGTTGCAGCAGGCGGCGGACGATGTAACCGGTCATCGGCCGGCCTCCTGCTGCGAGGCGCCGGCCGCGATCTCGCGACGGTCCTCGAGCACGGTCGCGAGCGTGCGACCCAGCGTGTCCAGCGACAGGATGGTGAGCGTCAGGGCGATCCCCGGCAGCACGGCGTAGGTCGGCGCTTCGTAGAGGAAGGATTTCCCGGTGCGCAGCAGATCGCCCCAGCTGGGCGTCGGCGGCGGGATGCCGACGCCGAGGAAGGACAGCGCCGCCTCGAGCAGGATCGCCACCGAGGACAGCACGACGACCTGGACCAGGATCGGGCTCCAGGAATTCGGCAGCACGGTGCGGAACATCGTGTAGGCCGACGAACCGCCGAGCGCCTCGACCGCGAGCACGAAATCGCGCTGACGCAGGGACAGGACCTGGGCGCGGGTGATGCGCGCGAAGCTGGGGACGCCGGTGATGCCGACCGCCACCAGCGCGGCGAGCTGGCTGCGGCCGAGCACGGCGATCATCGACATCGCGAACAGGATGCCCGGCAGCGCGAGCAGGACGTCGATCAGGCGCATCAGCACGGCGTCGCGCCAGCCGCCGAAGAAACCAGCGACGAGCCCGATCGGGATGCCGATGCAGGCGGCGATCGCGACCGCGCCGCCGGCCGTGATCAGCGAGGTCCGCGCGCCATAGATGACGCGCGCGAGCAGGTCGCGACCCAACTCGTCTGCGCCGAACCAGTATCGGGCCGAGGGTGGCTCGAGGCTCGATCCGATGTCCTGCGCGAGCGGATCGAGCGGCAGGATCCAGGGCGCGAGAAAGGCGAGCAGCAGCGTCACGAGCAGGAACAGGGCGCTCAGCGACGCCCCCGCATGCGAGAACAATCGGCGCGCGGTGTCGATGCGGCGCTGGGTGCGGCGGCTGCTCATGGCGGGCCTCCGGCGGCGATCCGTGCTTCGAGCGGACCGGCGTGATGGCAGGCGCTGCGGGCTGCGCTGCCGGGCTGCGGTGCGAAGACCGGCATCTCGCGCGCGCAGATCGCGCTGGCGCGGAAGCAGCGGGGGTGGAAGGCGCAGCCGGAAGGTGGCCGCGCCGGACTCGGAATGTCGCCCTGCAGCACGATGCGCCGACGCGTCGCGCGCGAGGCAGGGTCCGGGACCGGCACGGCTGACAGCAGCGACTGGGTATAGGGATGGGTGGGGCGATCGTAGAGCCCGGCCTTGGCGTTCTCTTCGACGATGCGTCCGAGATACATCACGGCGACGCGGTCCGAGATGTGGCGCACCACCGACAGGTCGTGGGCGACGAAGAGATAGGCGAGGCCGAGTTCGCGCTGCAGATCCTGAAGCAGGTTGATGACCTGGGCCTGGATCGAGACGTCGAGCGCGGCGACGGGCTCGTCCAGGATCAGCAGGCGCGGCTGCAGCGCCAGGGCGCGGGCGATGCCGATGCGCTGGCGCTGGCCGCCGGAGAACTCGCTGGGAAACCGGTCGAGCATGGTGCGCGACAGCCCCACAAGTTCGAAGAGCTCGGCGATGCGCCTGTCGCCCCCCATCTCGTCGAACAGGCCGTGGATGTGCAGCGGCTCGGCGACGATGTCGCCGACGGTGCGCACCGGATTGAGCGACGCGTAGGGATCCTGGAAGATGTACTGCATGTGCCGGCGGATTCGGCGCATGTCGCTGCGGGGCAGGTTGGTGATGTCCTTGCCCTCGAAAGTCACGCGGCCCGCCGTGGCGCGCACCAGCCCCATGATGGCGCGCGCGGTGGTCGTCTTGCCGCAGCCGGACTCGCCCACCAGCCCGAGCGTCTCGCCTGGCCGCAACTCCAGATCCACCCCGTCGACCGCGCGCACCGTGCCGACCTGACGACGCAGCAGCCCGGCCCGGATCGGGAAATGGACCTTGAGCCCCTGGACGCGCAGCAGCGCCTCGGGCGGCGGCGCCGTGGTCGGCGTCGCCGCGTCGCGGGGCTGCGGCGCGAGGGG
>JBIKXN010000195.1:0-6729 GCA_044355765.1 Alphaproteobacteria bacterium | reverse complement strand
CCGGGGGCGTTTTCCAGCGCGGCGCGCGGCGATTCCGCTAGCATCGCGGCCGCTGAAACCGACCGCTGCGGGACGCAAGGGAGCGCGCGCATGGATCTTCGACGCATTCGTGCCGGGGCGCTCGAGATCGCCTTCGAGGAACATGGTCCGGCCGATGGCGCGCCGGCGATCCTCCTGCATGGCTTTCCTTACGACGTCCGCGCCTACGACCGCGTGGCGCCGGCGCTCGCGGCGGCAGGCTGCCATGTGCTCGTCCCCTATCTGCGCGGCTACGGCGCGACCCGTTTCCTCGCGCCGTCCACGCCGAGATCGGGCGAGCAGGCGGCGCTGGGCCAGGATCTTCTGCTTTTCATGGACGCGATGGGCCTGCGCCGGGCGGCGCTGGCCGGCTACGACTGGGGCGGGCGCGCGGCCTGCGTGGTCGCGGCGCTGCACCCCGCGCGCGTCAGCTGTCTGGTCAGCTGCACGGGCTACAACATCCAGGACGTCGCGGCGGCCGCGGAGCCCGCGTCGCCGGAGCAGGAGCACCGGTTCTGGTACCAGTACTATCTGCACGGCGCGCGCGGTCGCGCCGGTCTTGCGCGGGGGCGGCGCGCATTCTGCCGGCTGCTATGGCGGCTGTGGTCGCCGGACTGGATCTTCGACGACGCCGAGTTCGCGCGCAGCGCGGCATCCTTCGACAATCCCGATTTCGTCGACGTCGTCGTCCATTCCTATCGCCATCGCCACGGCATCGCGCCCGGCGATCCCGCCTTGGCAGCCATCGAAGCCAGGCTTGCGCGTCAGCCCGAGATCGCCGTGCCGACGATCAATCTGCATGGCGCGTCGGACGGCGTCGTGCCGGCGGCGTCCGACGATCCCGGCGCGGCGAAGTTCGTAGGTCCCTACGCGCGACGCGTGCTGCCGCGCGTCGGGCACAACCTGCCGCAGGAGGCGCCGGCGGAGTTCGTCGCGGCGCTGCTGTCGGCGATGGCGGACCCGGCCGCTTGACGCGCGTTCCGCCCGCCGCCTTGTCCGGAGCGCGACGGGTGCCTACACTCAGCGCTTCGTGAGAAGGGCCTCGAGGCCCTACGGAAAACAGGGAGATTGGCCGATGTTGCGACGCATGTTCATCGCTGGCGCCGGTGCGGCGCTTCTATTCGCCCCCTACGCCGCGTCGGCGCAGGACGTGCGCCTGGGCGCGCTGCTCGAGATCACCGGTCCGATCGCCAGCGCGGTGCCGCCGATCCAGCGGGCCGCCGAATTCGCGGTCCAGCACATCAACGAGCAAGGTGGTCTGCTCGGTCGTCGCGCCGGTCTGGCGCTGGTCGACGGCCAGGGCACGCCGCAGGGCGCGGTCGATGCGGCCTCGCGGCTGGTCAATGTCGAGCAGGTTCCGGTCGTGGTCGGCCCGCTGATGTCCGGCTCGCTGATCGCGGCGGCCAATTCCGTCACCGCTTCGGCTCGCGTGACCATGATCTCGCCGTCCGCGACCTCGCCGCGGATCACCGAGCTGCAGGACAACGACACGGTGTTCCGCACCGCGCCTTCCGACGCCTACCAGGGGCGCGTGATGGCGGAGGTCGCCCGGCTGCGCAACATCTCCAGCGTCGCCGTGATGTTCATCAACAACGACTACGGCGTCGGTCTTGCGAACGCCTTCCGTACGGCCTTCACCGCGGCCGGCGGCAGGGTCACGTATTTCGAAGCCCACGAGACGAAGAAAACGTCGTTCCGCTCCGAACTCGCCGCCGCGGCGCAGGGCCGTCCGCAGGCGCTGGTCATGGTCGCGCTGCCCGACGACACCGGCGTGCCGGTGCTGCGTCAGGCGCTCGAGGGCGGTCTGTTCGACAGCTTCATCCTGGCGGAAGGAATGCGCATTCCGCGCACGATCCAGGACATCGGCGCGGCCAACCTGACCAAGGCCTATTTCACCGCCCCGATCGCGCCGGAGGGCGCCGCGCGCGACCGTTTCCGCCAGCTCTTCACGGCGGCCGGCCAGAACCCGGACGCGCTTTTCGCCGCGTCGATGTACGACAGCACCTTCATCGCCGCGCTCGCGATCCAGGCCGCGGGCTCAACGGATCGCGCCGCGGTCAACCGCGCCATGCGCAGCGTCACGCAGCCGGGCGGCGAGGAGATCCTGCCGGGCGAATGGCAGAAGGCCCGCGAGGCGCTCGCCGCCGGACGCCGGATCACCTATGTCGGCGCGACGGGTCCCAAGCCCTTCGATGCCGCCGGCGATACGCCCGGCTCCTTCGGCGAGTTCGAGGTCAAGGGTGCCGAATTCGCCCTGACCCGGGCAATCCGGCTGAACTGAGACCGGCCGGCACGCGGCGCCCCGGCGCCGCGTGCCGGCAACCATCCATGGCCGACGCCATCCTCGAAGCGCAGGCGCTCGTGAAGCGCTTCGGCGGTCTCGTGGCCGTCGATGACTGCAGCTTCGGCATCGCGCGCGGCTCCATCACCGGGCTGATCGGCCCGAACGGCGCCGGAAAGACGACGACGTTCAACATGGTCGCCGGCGCGCTCGCGCCCACCTCCGGGCGCGTGTCGTTCGAGGGCGTCGATGTCACCGGCTGGCCGTCGCACCGGCTGTTCCATCGCGGTCTCGTCCGGACCTTCCAGATCCCGCAGGAATACGCGCGCATGACGGCGCGCGAGAACCTGATGGTCGCGGCGCCCGGGCAAAGCGGCGAGCGACTGTTTCCCGCCTGGCTTGCGCCGGGCCGCGTGGCGCGCGAAGAGGCCGCGCTGCGCCAGCGCGTCGACGCCGCGCTCGATTTCTTGAATCTCTCCGCCGTCGCCGAGGAGCGGGCGGGCAACCTGTCGGGCGGCCAGAAGAAACTGCTCGAGATCGGTCGCACGATGATGGCGGACGCAAAGCTGGTGTTGCTCGACGAACCGGGCGCCGGCGTCAATCCGACCCTGCTCAAGGAGATCGCGGCCGCGATCCGGCGCCTCAACCGTGAGCGCGGCTACACCTTCTGCATCATCGAGCACAACATGGACCTGATCGCCGAACTCTGCGACCCGGTGATCGTGATGGCGGAAGGGCGCGTGCTCACGCAAGGCACGATCGCGGCGGTGCGCGCCGATCGCACGGTCGTCGAAGCCTATCTCGGCGGCGCCGCGGGAGCCGCCGCTTGAGCACGCCCCTGATCGAGGCGGTCGCGCTGCGCGGCGGCTATGGCGGCAACGACATCCTGCAGGGATGTTCCGCCGCGGCGGCGGCGGGCGAGGTCGTGGTGATCGTCGGGCCGAACGGCGCGGGCAAGTCGACGCTGCTCAAGGCGATGTTCGGCATGATCGATCTGCGCGAAGGGCGGGTGCGGCTCTCGGGCGAGGACGTGACCGGTCTGGGCACGACCGAACTGGTCCGCCGCGGCATCGGCTTCGTGCCGCAGGAGCGTAACGTCTTTCCCAGCCTGTCCGTCCACGAGAATCTGGAGATGGGCGGCTTTACGGCCCGCGGCGATCTGAGCAGTCGCTTCGAGTCCGTCTATGCCCTGTTCCCGCCGCTGGCCGCGAAGCGTCGGCAGGCCGCCGGAGAATTGTCGGGCGGCCAGCGCCAGATGGTCGCGATGGGCCGTGCGCTGATGCTGTCACCGCGCGTGTTGCTGCTCGACGAGCCTACCGCAGGTCTGAGCCCGCTGTTCCGCGCCGAAATCTTCGCGAAGGTCGCCGAGATCGGCCGCAACGGAACCGCGATCGTCCTGGTCGAGCAGAACGCGCGCGAGGCGCTGGCGATCGCCGACCGCGGCTATGTGCTTGCGACCGGGCGGAACCGCTTCGAGGGCACGGGCGCTGCACTGCTCGCCGACCCCGAAGTCGCGGCGTCGTTCCTGGGCGGGTGAGATGGACATACTGGGCTTCGTCAATCTCTACGTCATCCCGGGCCTGGTCCTGGGGTCAATCTACGCCGTGGGCGCGATCGGCGTGTCGCTGCTGTTCGGGATCCTGCGTTTCGCCCATTTCGCGCATGGCGACCTTGGGACGCTGGGCGGTTTCCTGGCGCTCACCGCGGTGTGGGTCCTCGGCCTGCAGGCGATCGAGGCGCTGCCCCTGGCGATGGCGGGTGCCGCGGCGATCGCCATCCTGCTCGACCGACTATTCTACAAGCCCTTCCGCAAGGCCCCCTCGATCGTGCTGGTGATGGCGTCCTTCGGCGTCGCTCTCATCCTGCGGTCGGCCATCCAGCTGATCTGGGGCGCGGAATCGGTGAGCTACCAGAGCGGAATCCAGCGGCCGATCTGGATCCTCGACACGTTCCGCATCGCGCCGCGCCATCTCTGGATCCTGGGCGGCGCCGCGGCCATCGTCGTCGTCGTGCATGTCTTCCTCGCCCATACGAGGCTCGGCAAGGCGATGCGCGCAATGTCCGACGACCCTGCGCTTGCGCGGGCCTGCGGCATCGACACGGAAGCGGTCATCCGCTTCACCTGGGCGATCGGGGCGGCGCTCGCCGCCGCGGCTGGCGTCTTCGCCGGCATGGACGTCCATATCCATCCCTCGACGGGATGGGACATGATGTTGCCGGTCTTCGGTGCCGCGATCCTCGGGGGCATAGGCCGCCCCTACGGTGCGATCGCGGGGGGATTGCTGATGGGGCTGATCGAGGAACTGGCGACGGCGCCCCTGTTCTTCGGCGCCTCCCTGCTTCCGCCCGCCTACAAGTCGGGCGTCGCCTTTGCCGTGCTCGTCGCCGTGCTGCTGGTGCGGCCCACCGGCATCTTCCGCGGGAAGCTGTTCTGATGGAAGGCTATCTGCTCTACGCCGTCACGACGCTGATCCTGGTCGGCATCTATGCCGTGATGGCGCTCGGCCTCAATCTGCAATGGGGCTATGGCGGGATCTTCAACGCCGGCGTGGCCGGGTTCTTCGCCGTAGGCGCCTATACCTCGGCCATTCTGACCTCGCCGGGCAGCCCGCAGCTCGTCCATGCCTTCGCGTTGCCCGTGCCGATCGGGCTGCTCGGCGCGATGATCGCCTCGGGACTGGTCGCCTATGCGATCGGCCGCATCTGCCTGCGCCTCGAGAGCGACTATCTCGCGATCGCCACCATCGGCATCGCGGAGATCCTGCGCCTCGTCGTGCGCAACCAGCAGGCCTATACCGGGGGCGCTTTCGGCATCCCGAACCTGCCGCGGCCATTCGACGGCCTCGGGTTGCCATGGTCGATGATCGGCTTTCTCGGCGTGGTCGTCCTGTGCATCGTCCTGGTCTACGCGGCGCAGGAACGCCTGTCGCGGTCGCCCTGGGGGCGCGTCATGCGCGCGATCCGCGACAACCCGCGCGCGGCGGCGGCGGTCGGCAAGGACGTCGGCGCGTTCCGGCTGCAGGCCTTCGTCATCGGATCCATGGCCATCGGACTCGGCGGCGCCCTGTCGGCCCATTACTTCAAGTTCATCGGGCCGGAGGCGACCGAGCCGCTCTTCACCACCTTCATCGTCTGGGTGATGGTGATCGTCGGCGGCAGCGGCAACCATCGCGGCGCCATCCTCGGCGCGCTCGCCGTATGGTTGATCTGGTCGATGACCGAGTTCGCGACGTCGCGGCTGCTGCCCCAGGATTGGGCGGTGCGCGCCGCGTATGCCCGGATCCTGCTGATCGGCCTGCTGTTGCAGGTCGTCCTGCAGCGCTATCCGCAGGGATTGCTGCCCGAGCGCGTCGGCGATACGCGCGGCCGGCCGCCCGGGGGCTGAAGCGGCGTCAGCGCGCGTATCTGCCGATCACCGGGGCGAGCAGCCCGCCGCCGCCGTTCTTGGCCATGTTGCCGCCGTCCATCGGGATGCATGCGCCGGTGATCCAGTCCGCGGCGTCCGAGGCGAGCAGGACCGAGAGGCCCTTGATGTCGTCGGGCCGGCCGAAACGGCCGCGCGGGATGCCGTAGAGAAACGTCTCCTGCAGATAGGGATCGGCCGCCATGCGGGCGTTCAGGCCGTTGTCGCCGACCACCTGCGCGGGGACGATGCAATTGACCCTCACGCCGCGGCCGCTCCATTCGGTGCTCAGCTCCTTCGTCATGTGCATGACCGCGGCCATGCACATGCCGTAGACCGATTGCTCGCGCCACAGCGAGCGGTCGCCGGCGATCGATCCGATGCTGACGATCGAGCCACGGCCCTGCGCGAGCATGCGCCGTCCCGCGAGCTGGCAGGCGTAGTAGCGGCTGATCACCAGATTGTTGAAGCTGTGGCGGATGTCCTCCAGCGTCATGTCGGCCGCCGGCCCGACCTTCGCGCCGCCGGCGACATTGCCGAGGAAGTCGATGCGGCCGAATTCCCTGTCGATGGCGGCGAAGACGCGATCGAGATGGGCGACGTCCGTTATGTCGCCCGCGATCGGCAGCACGCGGCGACCGAGGCCGCGCAGGCTCGCGGCCGTCGTCTCCGCACCCTCGGCGTTGAGGTCGAGAAGGACGATGTCGGCGCCGGCCTCGGCGAGCGCGGTCGCCATCGCGCGGCCCATGCCCTGGGCGCCGCCGGTCACGGCCGCGACGCGGCCGGCGAGATCGAACATCTTCATGATGCCTGTCCTCGGAACGGGAAGCGCGGGCGCGCTTCGGGATTGACGATCGTCTCGCGCGCCGGCATCAGCCCGGCGCGCAGCGCGAGCAGGTTGTCGATGCCGGCGTCGATCATGTCGAGCCGCGCCTGCACCGAGTGGGCGGCGGTGTGCGGCGACAGGATCGTGTTGTCGAGCGCGGCGAGCGGGGTCAGCGGCGGTTCGATCCGGTCGACGAAGATG
>JBIKXN010000194.1:0-6755 GCA_044355765.1 Alphaproteobacteria bacterium | reverse complement strand
AGCGCGCCCAGTTCGCTGCCGGCCCCGGCCTGCGGGAGGGGGGCGTCGATGTCGCCTGCCGCGACCCGACGGGCGGCAGCGGCCAGGTCCGCGGCCGGGGCGGCGAGGCCGCGCCAGGCCGCCCAGCCCGCCAGACCGATGGCGACCAGGCACACCGGCGTCGCCACGACCAGCACCGCCATAGTGGCGCCGCCCGCCGCCAGCGCGCCGAGCGCGAACGCGCCGCCACCCCAGCAAAGCGCCAGGACCACCAGCAGGGTCGGAATCTTGAGGCCAGTCATCGGGCGCGCCCTCGCCGAATGATTGCGCACGGCGAAGCGCCGCACCCCCTCTCATACCTCAGCGGAGGCTGCTGCGGCAAAACTCCAGCGTCGCGCGCCGCGGCGCCGCGCCGCACCCCGGCCGGCGCCGCCGCGGCAAGGTCAGCCCCCGCCCGGCCAGCCCCGGCGCGGATCGAAGGGGTGGCGAGGCTGCCAGCGCGCGAGGAATTCCGAGAGTTCGGGCTCGGGCCGCTCGGGAAGCACGACCCGCAGGCGCACATACTGATCGCCGCCGGCGATGCCCCGTCCCTTCAGCCGCAGCTTGCTGCCCTGTCCCGATCCGGCGGGCACCACAAGCGTGACCTGGCCCTTGATCGTGGGCACGTCGATCCGGGCGCCGAGCACAGCCTCCTGCAAAGTGACGGGCAGTTCGACGAAGATGTCGCTGCCCTGCCGCTCGAACAAGCGGTGGGGCAGGACATGCACGGTGACCAGCGCGTCCCCCGGCGTTCCCCCGTCATCCGCGGACGGCTTGCCTTGGCCCTTCAGCCGCAGGACCTGCCCGTCCTCGAATCCCTCCGGGATGCGGACGTCGAGCGTGCGGCCGTCGGGCATCGCGACGCGCTGCACGGCGCCGTTCGCCGCTTCGATGAAAGGCACGAAGATCTCGCAGCGCATATCCTCGCCCGCGGCGCGCGCGGCGGCGCGGCGACGCCGCCCGCCGAAGGCCCGCGCGAACAGGCCCTCGATATCCTCGGCGTCGAAGCCGCGGCGGCCTGCGCCCTGGGGCGGACCGCGCTCGGTGCCGTCCGCGGCGATCTCCCCGCGATCGAACCGGCCCCGCTTGGCCGGGTCCGACAGAAGCGCGTAGGCGGCCGAGATCCGCTTGAAGCGATCTTCGGCGCCCTTGCGCCCGGGATTCAGGTCGGGATGGTGGAGCTTGGCCAACCGCCGGTACGCGGCCCGGATATCGTCGTCGGACGCGGTCCGCGCGACGCCAAGCGTTTCATAGGGATCCTGCATGCTGGCAATCTGGCAATCCCGGGCGCTCCACACAATCCCCGCCTCATGCGCGCCGACGGATGGCACCTTCCGCCGCGTGCCGCCGCGGGTCTAGGCTCGCGGGTCAGGCTGCCGGCCGACCGAGCCGCGGCGCGAGGAACGATGGCACGCTACGACGAACGCTCCGCGCTTTCCCTGGCGCATCTCAGCGAGCTCGAGATACCGCCCGCCGATCTGGCGCGCCTGGCCGCCCGTGCGGGCTTCGCGTCGATCGGCGTGCGCATGATCGCGGCGGTGCCGGGCGGCACCTGCCATCCGCTGCTCGATCGCGCGGTACGCGACGGGCTGCGGCGCGCGCTCGCCGAGACCGGGATCGGCCTGCTCCATGTCGAACTGCTCTCCATCGACCGCAGGCTGGAGCCGGCGCGCTGGCGCGACGCTTTGGCGGCGGGCGCCGAGCTTGGCGCGACGCGGCTCGCCGTCGCCGGCGACGACCCCGACCAGGCGGTCGTCGCCGGGAAATTGGCCGAGCTCTGCGACATCGCGGCGCCGCTCGGCATGGCGGTCGACATCGAATTCATGCCCTTCCGTGCGGTCGCCGGCCTCGCCGACGCGCTCGACGTGGTCGCGCGCGCCGCGCGGCCCAACGCCCATGTCCTGGTCGATGCGCTCCATGTCTTTCGCTCGCGCAGCGACCTCGCGCTGCTCGCGCGCACGCCCCCGCAGCTGATCGGCGGCTTCCAGCTCTGCGACGCGGGCGCCGTGGCCCCCGCCGATCCGGTGGCGCTCGCCGACGAGGCGCGCACGCGCCGGCTGCTGCCTGGCGACGGCGCGCTCGATCTTCCCGCGCTGATCGCGGCGCTGCCCGGGACCCCGCCGCTCGGGCTCGAGGTTCCGCTGGCGGGCCGGTTCCCGACGATGCAACCTGCCGACCGGCTGGCCGCGCTCGCGCGCGCGGCCCGCGCCTTTCTCCGCCGGACCAGCGCCCGGCCCGACAACGAGGATTAGCTGCGATGTCCAAACCCGTCTTCGTGCTCAACGGCCCGAACCTCAACCTGCTCGGGCGGCGCGAACCGCATATCTACGGCTCGACGACCCTGGCCGACGTCGAGGCGAACTGCCTGGCCCGCGGCCGGTCGCTCGGCCACACGATCCTGTTCAGGCAGTCGAACTACGAAGGCCAGATCGTCGAGTGGATCCACGAGGCGATCGACGGCGCGGCAGGCATCATCATCAACCCGGGCGCGCTGACCCACACCTCGATCGCCATCCTGGACGCGCTCAAGAACGTCAAGTGCCCGATCATCGAACTCCACATCTCCAACCCGCACCAGCGCGAGGCCTTCCGCCACGTCTCGTACGTGACGCCCGTCGCGACCGCGACGATGTGCGGGCTCGGACCCGAGGGCTACACGCTGGCGATCGACGCGATCGACATCCTGATCCGCAAGGCCCGGGCGAAGGCATGAAGACGCGGCTGGACGGACAGACCGCGATCGTCACCGGCGCCGCGCGTGGCATCGGCCTGGGGATCGCGCGGCTGATGGCCGAGCGCGGGGCGCGGGTCGTGGTCTGGGACCGCGACCTGGCGCCGCTCGCCGCATCGGGATTCGTCCCGGCGTACGCGGCCGAGGTCGACATCGCTTCCTACGCCGCGGTCGAGGCGGCCTTCGCCGATGCCGCGTCGCGCTTCGGCAGGATCGAGATCCTGGTGAACAACGCCGGCATCAACGGACCGATCGCGCCGGCCTGGGAGTATCCGCTCGCGGACTGGGACCGGGTGATCGCCGTCGACATGACCGGGGTCTTCTACGCCAGCCGCCTGGCCGCGGCCCATATGCGCGCGCAAGGCTATGGACGCATCGTCAACGTCGCGTCGATCGCGGGCAAGGAGGGCGTGCCCTACATCGCGGCCTATTCGGCGGCGAAGGCGGGCGTGATCGGCTTCGCCAAGGCGCTCGCCAAGGAACTGGTCGATTGCGGCGTGACGGTGAACTGCATCGCCCCCGCGCTGACCGAGACCGATCTGCTCAAGGGCATGACCGAAGATCATATCGCGCGCATGAAGGCGAAGATCCCGATGGGACGGCTGGTCCAGATCGACGAGGTCGCCGAGATGGCGGCCTGGATCGCCAGCCCGGCCTGCAGCTTCACCACCGGCTTCGTCTTCGACATCACAGGCGGCCGCGCGACCTACTGAGCGCGCGCACCGTCTCACCGGGAGCGACATCCATGACCGCAGCGCGCATCGCCGTCATCGGGGCCGGACTGATCGGACGCAAGCACATCGACGTGCTGCGCGCCGGCAACCCCGAATACACGCTCGCCGCGGTCGCCGACCCGGCGCCTGCGGCCGCCGAGGAAGGCCGCAGGCTGGGCTACGACGTCTACGCCGATATCGCGGAGATGCTCGAGCGCGCGCGACCAGACGGCGCGATCGTCGCCGTGCCGAACCAGCTGCACGAGAGCGCCGGGCTGGCCTGCGTCGCCCGCGGCATCGCGATCCTGGTCGAAAAGCCGATCGCGGACTCCGTCGCCGCCGCGCTGCGGCTGGTCGACGCCGCAGCGGCCGCGCGCGTCGCGATCCTCGTCGGCCATCACCGTCGCCACAACCCCATCATGCGCAAGGCGGCCGAGATCGTCCGCTCCGGCGCCATCGGCCGCGTCGTCGCCGCCAACGGGCTGTGGCTCAGCCACAAGCCGAGGGCTTATTTCGACGTCGCTTGGCGGCGCGAGCCGGGCGGCGGACCGATCCTGATCAACGCGATCCACGACATCGACTGCCTGCGCATGCTCTGCGGCGACGTCGAGACCGTGCAGGCGATGAGCGCCAATGCCGCGCGCGGCTTCCCGGTCGAGGATACCGCGGCCGCGGTCCTGCGCTTCCGCAGCGGCGCGCTCGGCACGCTGCTGGTCTCGGACTGCGCCTCGGCGCCGTGGGCATGGGAATGGGGCTCGCGCGAGAATCCGCTGCGTCCGCACGACACCGAGGATTGCTTCATGATCGCCGGCACGCGCGGATCGCTGGCGGTGCCGACGCTCGCCCATCGCTGGCACGAGCCCGGCCACGAGGACTGGAACGTCGAGCTCACGCGACGCAACGTGCATGTCGCGCTGGCCGACGCCTATCACGAGCAGATGCGCAACTTCGCCCGAGTCATCCGCGGCACGGAGGAACCGGTGCTCGACGGCATGGGCGGCACGCTTACGCTGGCGACGACGCTGGCGATCGCCGAGTCGGCGCGCACCGGGATGCCGGTCGACGTGGCGCGCTTCATGGGGCGAACCTGACGGCCGCCGGCGCGACGGGGTCCCTCGGCATGCCGGTGCGTCGCGACCGCACCGGCCAGGATGACCTTCATGTCCGTCGCCGCCTGCGTGCCCGCGTCGCCGCAGCCGCTTCGACGTCGTCCGCCGGGTCGTGCCGCTGGCGCTCGCGCAGATAGCGCTGACGGCGGACATCGCGCCGCGAACGACGGGCTGAGCGACGCGGGCACGCATGCGGCGCGGACCTATGGTGCGTTGCCGATCGATCCTCTAGCATCGCGACCGGATGCGCCGGCATTTCCGGCGCGATCGATCGTTGCAGGGGCCCATGATCGAAACCCGTGCTCTCGGCCGGACCGGCGTGCGCGTCTCGGCGCTTGGCTTCGGCGCCGCGCCGCTCGGCGACCTCTACGCCCGGCTGGACGACGCGACGGCGATCGCCACCGTCGAAGCGGCCAGCGACGCCGGTATCACGTTGTTCGACACCTCGCCCCATTACGGCAACGGGCTATCCGAATTGCGCGTCGGCGCAGGGCTGCGGCGACGACCGCGCGACGCGGTGGTGCTGTCGACCAAGGTCGGCCGCGTCATGGATCCGCGCCGGCGACCGGATCCGCCGCCCGCCGGCGTCATCTCGCCGGGCTTCGCCGGAGGCGTCCCGCACCGGGCATCCTTCGACTATTCCTACGACGGCGCGTTGCGCGCCTTCGAGCAGTCGCTGCTGCGCATGGGCGTCGACCGCATCGACGTACTGCTGATCCACGACGTCGACGTCTGGACCCATGGTCCCGGCGCCTTCGAGACGCGGTTCAGAGAAGCGATGGACGGCGCCTATCGCGCGCTCGACCGGCTGCGCAGCGAAGGCGCCATCAAGGCGATCGGCGTCGGGGTCAACGAAGCCGATGTCTGCGCGCGCTTCGTCGAGGCGGGCGATTTCGACACGGTGCTGATGGCCGGCCGCTATTCGCTGCTCGAGCAGGGTGGCGCAGAGCGCTTCCTGCCGCTGGCGCTGCGCAAGGGAACCGGCGTCATGCTCGGCGGCGTGTTCAATTCGGGCATCCTCGCCACCGGCCCCATCGAGGGTGCGCGCTACAACTACCGCGCCGCGCCGCCCGAGATACTGGCGCGGGTGCGTCGCATCGAGGCGGTGTGCCTGTCGCACGGCGTCGCGCTTGCCGACGCCGCTCTGCGCTTCCCGCTCGGCCACCCGGCGGTCGCATCGGTCGTCATCGGCGCGATCGACGCCGGCGAGGTCGCGCGCAATGTCGCGTCGCTGGCGCGGCCGATCCCGGCGGGGCTGTGGTCCGACCTGAAATCCGAACGGCTGCTGGCCGCCGACGTCCCGACACCCTGACCGCCATGTCCGCGTCGTCCCCGTCAGCCGCCGAAACCGCACGCGCCTGGCTGGCGCGGCTCGAGAGCGCGTTGGTGCGTCGCGATATACCGGCCGCGCTCGCCTTGTTCGGGACGCGATGCTTCTGGCGGGACATGGTCGCTTTCACCTGGAACATCCGCACCTTCGAGGGCAAGAGCGAGATCGCGGCGATGCTCGAAGCGACGCTGGCGCGCACGGTGCCAAGCGGCTTCTCCATCGCGTCGCCCACCACCGAGGCCGACGGCGTCGTCGAGACGCTGATCGAATTCGAGACGGCGCTCGGCCGGGGCCGTGGCCATCTGAGGCTCAAGGACGGGCTTGGATTCACGCTGCTGACAACGCTGCGCGAGCTCAAGGGACACGAGGAGAAGCGCGGCCGCACGCGCGAGAACGGCGTCGCCCACGGAATCGAACGCGGCCGCAAGACCTGGCTCGAGCGCCGCGAGGAAGAGGAGCGCGAGCTGGGCTCCACCCGGCAGCCCTATTGCGTGATCGTCGGCGGCGGCCAGGGCGGCATGGCGCTCGCCGCGCGCCTGCGCCGCCTCGGCGTGCCCACCATCGTGCTCGAGAAGCATCCGCGCCCCGGCGACGGCTGGCGGCGCCGCTACAAGTCGCTCTGCCTGCACGATCCGGTCTGGTACGACCACATGCCGTACATTCCCTTCCCCGACCATTGGCCGGTCTTCTCGCCGAAGGACCAGATCGCCGACTGGCTCGAGATGTATGCGAAGGTGATGGAGCTGAACTACTGGACCTCCGCGACCTGCACCCGCGCGCGCTACGACGACGCAGCGGGGGAATGGACGGTCGAGGTCGACCGCGGCGGGCGGGCGGTGACGCTTCGCCCGAAG
>JBIKXN010000193.1:0-6811 GCA_044355765.1 Alphaproteobacteria bacterium | reverse complement strand
CGGCGACACTTCGACGGCGAGACGGCGGTGGACGTCGCGCGCGACGGCCTCGCGCAGCGGCAGGATCCCGTTGGCCGGGGTGTAGCCGTGATGGCCGTCGCGCAGGGCCTTCACGCCGGCCTCGACGATGTGATCGGGGGTCCGGAAATCGGGCTGTCCGATGCCCAGATTGATGATCGACCGGCCCTGGGCCTCGAGTGCCTTCGCTCGGGCGAGGACTTCGAACGCCGTCTCGGTTCCGAGGGCGTTCATGCGGGCGGCGAGGGCTGGGGGCATGGGCGTGGCTCCTGCTTCGGGAACGCGGGCGGCCGGAATATACTCGCGCGCACGCCGCATCCAAGCGGCCATCGCGCGGCGGCTTGACCCTCGCGGGGCGAGAGCGTAAATCCGCGCGCGTGTGGCGACCGTAGCTCAGCTGGTAGAGCACCGGTTTGTGGTACCGGTTGTCGCGGGTTCGAGCCCCGTCGGTCGCCCCATAATCCTTCAGTCGTCAGATCGCCGCGGTGCGGCCGGCCCGCGAGGCGCCGCGCTCTCCCGCGCGGGAACCGCGCCATGACCGAGAAGACCGACAGACCCGGCCTCGCCCCTGCCACGCTCGCCGCCCAGGCGCTGGGCTGGATCGAGCCGACGACCAAGGCGATCGTGCCGCCGATCCATGTCGCCTCGACCTTCCTGCGCGACGAGGACAACCAGTTCCGCTCCGGCCGCGTCTATGCGCGCGCCGACAACCCGTCCTTCGACCAGGTCGAGGCGCTGCTCGCGGCGCTGGAGCGCGGGGCCGGCGCCTATGTCTTCGCCTCGGGCATGGCCGCGGCCACCGCGTGCTTCCTGGCGCTGGAGCCCGGCGATCATGTCGTGGCGCCGCGGGTGATGTACTGGTCGCTGCGCAACTGGCTGGCGAATTTCGCCACGCGCTGGGGCCTCAAGGTGGATTTCGTCGACGCCACGAGCCTGGAGGCCATCGCCGCCGCGACGCGGCCCGGCACCACCAGGCTGATCTGGATCGAGACGCCGGCCAATCCGCTCTGGGGCATCACCGACATCGCCGGCGCTGCGGCGATCGCGCGCAAGGCGGGGGCGCGGCTGGCGGTCGATTCGACGGTCGCGGCGGGCGTATTCACCCGGCCGCTGGAGCTGGGCGCGGACATCGTCATGCATGCAGCGACCAAGTACCTCAACGGCCATTCCGACCTGATCGCCGGCGCGCTGGTCACGGCGGCCAGGGACGAATACTGGGAGCGCATCCGCATGATCCGTGCCCAGCTTGGCGCGGTGCTTGGTGGCTTCGAGGCCTGGCTGCTGCTGCGCGGCATGCGCACGCTGCTGCCGCGCGTCGACTGGGCGGCGCGCTCGGCGCAGCGCCTCGCCGAGACGCTGTCGAGCCATCCGCATGTCGCAGAGGTCCTCTATCCCGGCCTGCCCGGGTTCCCCGGCCACGCCATCGCCGCGCGCCAGATGACAGGGGGCTTCGGCGGGATGCTCTCGATCCGCGTGCGGGGCGGCGAGGCGGCGGCGATCGCCACCGCGGCCAGGGTGCAGCTATGGAAACGCGCGACGTCGCTGGGCGGCGTCGAAAGCCTGATCGAACACCGGGCCAGCATCGAGGGCGCCGGCACGCCATGCCCGAGCGACCTGCTGCGGCTCTCGGTCGGCGTGGAGGCGAGCGACGACCTGCTCGCGGATCTGGACCAGGCCTTGCGCGGCGCGGCGACATAGCGCGCGCTGCGCGGCGTGGTGGGGCCAACCGGACTAGGGCAGGTCCGGTCGCACGGAATCGGAGAGGGATCCGCTAGCGGCGCGAAACGTGATTCGTGCTGGCGACTGGGTCGGAGAGGCCAGCATGGATGGCAGCGCCTTTGGGTCGTGTCCCCGCACGTGGTGTAGGCGCTGAGCGCGGGGCGCGCGAGCCCATTGGCGCGCGCAGCGCGCGGGGGAGGCCGGGAGGGGCGGTGCCGGCGAGAGTTGCCGCACACGCAACGCCGCCGCCCCCAGGGCTGGCGCGACCTGGCGTGGTCCCGACGACGCGTCCATGACCCAAGCCGAGCATCTGCGCGCAGGCATGAGCCGACGGGTCGCGGGCGCTTCACCCCATCTTGACCGTCTCGCCGGTCTCCGCCGACCGGATCATCGCGTCGAGCGCCGCCATGGCCGCAACGCCATCCGCGATCGTTGGCGCGTCGGGGCGGGGGCGGCCGGCGATCAGGTCGAGCCAGGCGCCGAGGATGGCATGGTAGCCCTTGTGGTCCTCGTTGGCGGCGACGGTCAGGTTGGGCTCCCAGACCAGCGTGTCCTCGCCTTCGCTCAGCCGCGCGGCCGGATCGTCGACCTTGAATTTCGGCGCCCGGAAGAGGCGCACCTCATGGACGTTGCGCACCTCGACGCGTTCGTTGTCGCCCATCACCTGCCACCATTCCATCGGCGTGGCGCGGCTCTGATGCGTGCCCATGACCAGGGTGCCGAGCCCGCCACCGTCGAATGCGAAGTCGACATGCAGCAGCAACCGGCCCGGCGCCAGGTCGTGGCGACGCGCGCGGATCTCCGCCGGCCGGCCCATCAGATGCGGCACCAGGTCGAGATAATGGACGCAGTGATGCAGATAGAATCCCGAATAGTCCGGATCGCCGGCGAAATAGGTCGGTGCCGTCATGTACTCGCCGAGGAAGCTGGCGCGTTGCGAGAAGCCGCGGACATGGTTGATGGCGATGCGGTTGGCGGTCGAGTGACGCTTCATGAAGCCGACCACGACATGCCGGCCCGCGCGCCCCGCGGCCTCGGCGATCGCGCGCGCGTCGCCGGCGTCGGCGCCGGCGGGCTTCTCCATGAACACGTGCAGCCCGCGCGCCAGCGCCGCGATCGCGAAATCTCGATGCTGGCGCGGCCCCACCGCCATACCCACCGCGTCGAGGCCGCCTGCGTCGAGCATCTCGGCGGCATCGGCGAAGCGGGCTGCCTCCGGTACGCCGTAGCGCCCGCCGATCCTTTCGCGGTTGGCCGCGTCGATGTCGCAGATCGCGGCGAGGCGGATGTCGTAGCGCGTCAGTTGCGGCAGCAGCATCTCGCCGGCATGCCGGCCGCAGCCGATCCAGCCGATCCTCATCGCCCGCTCCAGGCGGCGGCCAGCGCGGCGCGCAGATAGGCGGCGCTGGCGGCCAGTTCGCCGTCGTAGTCGCGGGCCGGCGCGCGCCATTGCGCCAGCGGCACGCCCGGTCGCTCGTCGTCGCGGCGGAAGGGTTCGAGCGTGATCGGCCCGCGATAGCCGATCGCGGCCAGCGCCCGCGCGACGCCAGGCCAGTCGACATGGCCCGAGCCGACGAAGCCGCGGTGGTTCTCGTTGGCCTGGAAATGCACCAGACGGTCGCCGGCGCGGCGGATCGCGTCGGGCAGGCCGGGGTCCTCCATGTTCATGTGGAACGTGTCGAGCATGACGCCCAGCGCCGGCGAGCCGACCGCATCGACCAGTTCGAGCCCGTGTCGCGTTGTGTTGGCGATGTCGGTCTCGAAGCGGTTCAGCGGTTCGAGACCGAAGACGACCCCGCGATCGGCGGCGTAGGCGCAAGCCTCGCGCAGCCCCGCGACCACGCGGTCGATGCGGCGCCGGCGCGCGTCCTCGTCGACCGGCGCGGGCGCGCGCCCGGCGAAGACCAGCGGCGCGCCATAGAGCGGCCCGCCGACGATGCCTGCCCCCAGGTCCAGCGCCGCGTCGACACAGCCGCGCAGATAGGCGATGCCCGCGCGATGGGCTGCGTCGTCCGCCGAGGCGAGGTCGCGCTGCAGGTTGACCCGTGCCGCCAGCACGACGCCGAGGCCGGATGCGGCCAGCGCCGCGCGCGCCGCCGCGGCGTCGAGTTCGCCCGGTTCGGGCACCAGCAGTTCGACGAAATCCATGCCCGCCGCCTTCATGCGCGGCAGCATGGCGAGGTTCATGGTCCCGAAGGGCCGGGCATAGAACATCGAGATGATGCCGATCCGGTTGGGCGTCATCGGTTGCGTGCTCCGTCGGGGATGGGGATGAGGGCCAGGACGGCGGGTCAGCGCGCGAGCGCGCGGGCGAGATAGGCCGCGGCGCGCGACAGGCCGGCGGCGGCGGCGGGCTCCTCCGCGGTCTGCTGCATGCAGCCATGGATGACGCCTGGGATCAGGTCGAGTTCGTAGGGCGTGCCGGCATGCGCAAGGCGGCCCGCGAGCAGGATCGTGTCGTCGAGCAGCGGATCGAGGCCGGCGGCGTTGAGGAACAGCCGCGGCAGGTCGCGCAGGTCGGCGCGCAGCGGCACGGCGAGCGCCGTCGTATCCTCGGGCAGGTCGCCCAGATAGTTGCGCCAGTACCAGCGCATCCGCGAGGTGCTCAGCACGAAGTCGCCGGCGCCGAAACGCCGGTGGCTCTCGGTGTCGTGCAGCGGCGCGTAGCATCCGTAGAACAGCGCCGCCCCGGCAAGCGCAGGCGCGCCGGCGTCGCGTTCCGCGGCCAGCGCGGCGAGCGCGATGTTCGCGCCGGCGGAATCGCCGCCGATGGCGATCCGACCGGCGTCGAGGCCGGACCGCGCGCCATGGGCGCGGATCCAGGCGAGCGCGGCGCGCGTGTCGTCGAGGGCGGCGGGAAAAGGGTGCTCCGGCGCGAGCCGATAGTCGAAGCCGAGCACCGCCGCGCCGCTCTCCTGCGCCAGGATCCGCATGCAGCGGTCATGCGTGTCGACGTCGCCGAAGGTCCAGCCGCCGCCATGGACATAGAGCAGCACTGGCAGCGCCGCCGCGCCGCCTTGCGGGCGGTAGAGCCGCGCGCGCATGGCGCCGGCGGGACCGGGGAGCGACATGTCGCGGATCTCGGGCAGGGGCACATCGACGCGGTTCCAGTAGGCGTTGTTGCGCGCGAACAGGGCGCGGGCCTCCGCCATCTCCATCGCCGCGTAGTCGAACGCGGGTGCCGCCCTGGCGCGCGCCAGGATGGCCGCCGTCGCGGTGGTGACAAAAGCTGCTGCGCGTGTGCTCATTCCGTGTCCCCCGAGGCTGCGCAAGGTGAAGTCCGCGCCGCGCCCTGTAAAGCGACGCGGCGCCCCGGCTTGCCGGTGAAAAATAGATACATTATAACGCCCGCCCATGGCCGAGCCCGTCACGTCCCGCGCCCAAGCGCATGTTCACGCACATGCGCACGATCATGCTCACGCCCCCGCTCACATCCATGACGGCGGCGCACGGGGGCATGTCGAAATGCATCGGGCGTCGCTTCTGGCCGCATCCGCAGGTCGGCGCCTGGCGCTGGCGGGCGCGGCAGTGGCCCTGTTGTGGCTCGCGATCGCCTGGGCGCTGTCGCCATGATCGTCTTGCGCGACGTCACGCTTGCCTATGATCGCAGGCCGGCCGTCCATCATCTGTCCGGCCGGTTCGAGACCGGGTCCCTGACCGCGATCGTCGGTCCCAACGGCGCCGGCAAGTCGACGCTGCTCAAGGCGATCGCCGGGGCGCTGCGGCCGACCGAAGGCAGCCTCGATCGCGGCGGGCTCGGCGCGCGGGACATCGCCTATCTGCCGCAGCAATCCAGTCTCGACCGTTCTTTCCCGATCGACGTGGTCGACACCGTCGCAATGGGCGATTGGCGCCGCAGCAAGCTGTTCGGTGCGATTTCCGGAGCCGCGCTGCGGCGCGCGCAGGACGCGCTCGAGGCGGTAGGTCTCGCGGGTTTCGAGACGCGGGCGATCGGGACCCTTTCGGCGGGCCAGTTCCAGCGCGTCCTGTTCGCGCGCATGCTGGTGCAGGACGCCCATCTGATCCTGCTCGACGAACCCTTTGCCGCGATCGACCAGCGGACCACCGGCGACCTTCTGGCGCTGATCGGCCGGTGGCATGCCGAGAGGCGCACGGTGATCGCGGTCCTCCACGACCTCGACCAGGTCCGCGCATGTTTTCCCGATTCGCTCTACCTGGCGCGCGAGGCGGTCGGCTGGGGACCGACAGCGAGCGTGCTGACGCCGGCCAACCAGTCGCGGGCGCGGGCGATGGCCGAGACCTGGGATCCCGATGCGGAGATCTGCGCGCGCGGCGCGGCGTGAACCGTCATGCTCGATCCCCACGGCCTGCTGGTCGCTCCCTTCGCCGAGTTCCCGTTCATGCGCCGTGCGCTGGTGGCAAGCTTCGCGCTGGCGCTGGGCTGCGGTCCGGTCGGCGTGTTCCTGATGCTGCGCCGGATGAGCCTCGTCGGCGACGCGCTGAGCCATGCGATCCTTCCGGGGGCAGCGGTCGCGTTCCTGTTCACAGGATTGTCGCTGGGCGCGATGGCGCTGGGCGGCTTCGTCGCGGGCCTCGTCACCGCGCTGGGGGCGGGGGCGCTGTCGCGCGTGACCGCGTTGCGCGAGGATGCGACCTTCGCCGTCTTCTACCTCGTGGCGCTGGCTTCGGGCGTGATGCTGGTGTCGGCGGGCGGTTCGGGCGTCGATCTGCTGCACGTCCTGTTCGGGTCCGTGCTCGCGGTCGACGACACCGCGCTGGTGCTGATCGGCGCTGTCGCGAGCCTTTCGGTCCTGACCGTCGCCGCCCTCTTCCGTGGGCTGGTCCTCGAGAGCTTCGACAGGGATTTCCTGCGCGTCGCGGGCGGACCGGACCGCGGCTTGCACGCCGTCTTCCTGGTCCTCGTCGTCGCCAATCTCGTCGCCGCGTTCCTGGCGCTCGGAACGCTGATGGCTATCGGCCTGATGATGCTGCCGGCGGCGGCGGCGCGATCCTGGACCCGCAGCGTGGGCGGAATGATCGGCGCCGCCACCGCGATCGCCGCGCTCTGCTCCTATGCCGGGCTGGTCGTGTCCTTCGCGGCCGATGCGCCGGC
>JBIKXN010000192.1:0-6821 GCA_044355765.1 Alphaproteobacteria bacterium | reverse complement strand
CGCGTGGGCACGAAATGATTGAGCACCAGCACGCCGACCCCGGCCTCGCGCGCGACCCGCCCGGCCTCGGCGGGCGCGGTGTGGTAGGCCGCGACGTTGCGCAGCCCCTCGGGCGAACGGTTCGCGGCGGGCTTCATCTCGCGATGGATGAAGCATTCGTGGACCAGGGCGTCGGCGCCGCGCGCGGCGTCCACCAATGCCGGGCAATAGGCGGTGTCGCCCGAGAACGCGACCCGGCGGCCATCGGCCTCGAAGACGAAGCCGAAGGCGTCGCGCACGGGATGATGCTGGACCGCGACCGCCTCGATGCGCATGCCGCCCTCGTCCCAGATGCGGCCCGGCTCGATCTCGACCACCTCGATCGCGAAGGCGGCGGTCGAGGGGCGTTTCTCGTAGGCGATGCGCTGGCTGCGCTCGGGCTCCCAGAGCGCCATCGTCCCGGCGACAAAGCGACGCGTTCCCGGCGGCCCGAAGACGCGCTGGGGCCGCTCGCGCCCCTGGTGCCAGCTGGAAATCACCAACTGGTAGAAGTCGACGACATGGTCGCTGTGCAGATGGGTGAACAGGATCGCGTCCAGCGCCGCGCCCGGCGTGCCGGCCTCCACCAGACGCTGCGTCACGCCCGATCCGCAATCGACAAGCACGGACAGGCCGCCGTGGCGGACGAGGTTCGAGGGCCCCAGCCGCGCCGGATCGCATTGCGGGCAGCCCGTGCCGAGCAGGACGAATTCCATGCTTCCTCCGTCCGGGTGCGTCGCGCGGCGTTCAGAACTTGCGGTAGGCCAGATAGGCCTGCTGGGGATCCATCCCGCCCAGGATCGCGGTGCGGACCTTGTTCTCGGTCGCCGCGACCGCCTCGGTCTTCGCCACCACGTCCGCCGCCATCGCCGCGGGGATCACCACGATCCCGTCGGTGTCGGCGAGCAGCAGGTCGCCGGTGCAGATCGTCGTGTCGCCGATCGTGACCGGTTCGCCGAAGCGATCGGGCATCCAGCGCGCGACGATGTCGGTCGGCGTGTAGAAGCTGCAATAGACCGGAAAGCCGATCTCGCGCGTCAGGTCGACGTCGCGCGTGCCGCCGTCGACGACGTATCCCAGCACGCCCTTGAGCTTCAGCGCGTTGGCGGAGAGCTCGCCCATCAGCGCGATCCAGTCGTTGTTCGGCTGACAGACCACGACATGCCCCGCCGGCGCCTTCGACAGCACGCCTGTCCAGGCGAGCAGCGTGTCGTCGGCGCTGCGGGTGCGGTCGACATGGCCGCTCACCGTCCAGACGCGCCCGCAGAGCCTGCCGCCCGGCTCGATCGCACGGATGCGTGGCGGCAGCACGCAGCGCTCGTGTCCGAGGCCGCGCAGCACGTCGTGCACTGCCGATGTGTAGAGCCGCCCGAGGCGCGCCACGATGTCGTCTTGCGTCACGATGTCCTCCCTGGTGTCGATGTCGCGTATGACCGGCGCGCCGTCAGCGTGGGACGGCGAAGCCGGCGAACTCGGCGGCGACCTGCGCATAGAGGTCGCGCTTGAACGGCACGATCAGCGACGGCGTTTCGGTCAGCGGCACCCACCGCCAAGCCGAAAACTCCGGATGGCGCGAGGCGCGCAGGTCGATGTCCCCGTCCGCTCCGGCGAAGCCGAGCGCGAACCATTTCTGCGACTGGCCGCGATAGCGGCCCCGCCACGCCTTGCCGACGAGATGGCGCGGCAGGTCGTAGGCGATCCAGTCGGCGCTCTCGCCCAGATAGACGGCATCGCCGATGCCGGTCTCCTCGGCGAGCTCGCGGAAGGCGGCCGCGCGCGGCGCCTCGCCGTCGTCGATCCCGCCCTGCGGCATCTGCCAGGCGTCGCCCGGCGTATCGATGCGCGTCGCGACGAAGACCATGCCGCGACGGTCGAAGAGCGCGATCCCGACCCCGCGACGATAGGGCAGGGTCGAAGGATCGACGCCGCGCCGGGGCGCCATGTCGCGGCGCGTCAGTTCGCCGTGCGCTGGTTGTAGAGGGCGAGGCCGCGCAGCAGGTCGAAGGCGCGCTGCAGCTGGTAGTCCTCGGCGCTCTCGGCGTTCGCGCTTTCGCCGCCCTGCTGCTGCGGCGCCGATTGCTGTTCGTTGCGCAGCGCGCCGCGCAGATCGGATTCGCGCCGTCCACGCGGCTGGTCGACCTTCTCGAGGCGCGCAGGCTCGACCACGATGTCGGGATCGATGCCCTGCGCCTGGATCGACCGTCCGGAAGGCGTGTAGTAGCGCGCGGTGGTCAAGCGGATGGCCCCTTGATTGCCCATCGGGATGATGGTCTGCACCGACCCCTTGCCGAAGGACCGCGTGCCCAGAAGGATCGCGCGGCGGTGGTCCTGGAGCGCGCCGGCGACGATCTCGGACGCAGAAGCCGAGCCGCCGTTGATCAGCACGACGATCGGCAGCCCGGACAGCAGGTCGCCAGGCTTGGCGTTGAAGCGCTGCGCCTCGTCGCCGCGCCGCCCGCGTGTCGAGACGATCTCGCCCTTGTCGAGGAACGCGTCCGAGACGGCGATCGCCTGGTCGAGCAGGCCGCCGGGATTGTTGCGCATGTCGAGGACGACGCCGCGCAGCTTGTTGCCGGCCTGCTGCTTGATGCGGTCCACCGCGTTCTTGACGCCGCTCTCGGTCTGTTCGGTGAAGGACGTGATGCGGATGTAGCCGAGATCGCCCTCGACGCGGCTGCGCACCGACTGCACGCGGATGACGGCGCGCGTCAGCGTGACTTCGAACGGATCGGCGGCGCCGCGCCGGATCATCAGCTTGATGTTCGAATTGACGGGCCCGCGCATCTTCTCGACCGCTTCCTGAAGCGTCAGGCCGAGAACGGGATCGTTGTCGATATGGGTGACGAAGTCCCCCGGCCGCAGTCCGGCGCGCGCCGCGGGTGTTTCGTCGATCGGCGACACGACCTTGACGAAGCCGTTCTCCATCGTGACCTCGATGCCCAGCCCGCCGAACTCGCCACGCGTCTGCACCTGCATGTCGCGGAAGCTCTTCGCGCCCATGAAGCTGGAATGCGGGTCGAGCGCCGACAGCATGCCGTTGATCGCGTCCTCGATAAGCTTGCGCTCGTCGACGCCCTCGACATAGTCCGTGCGGACGCGGTCCAGCACCTCGCCGAACAGGTTGATCAGCCGGTAGGTCTCGGAGGTGTTGGTCTGCCCCGACGCGCCGAGCGGCAACGCCAGGAACGCGGCAACGCCGAACGCCGCCACCTTGGTACGAAACGTCATCCGCTCATCCTTCCGTTCGGCGCCGCGAGCCAAGGACCGGGATCGATCGGCTGGCCGTTGCGTCGCAATTCCACGTAGATCGTGGGGTCTGGCCTGCCAGCCGCCCCGACGCGGCCGACCGGCTCGCCGGCCAGCACCGCCTGGCCGTGGGCGACGTCGAGGCGGTCCAGTCCGGCGATGAACCAATGATATCCGTCGCTGCTTTCGACGATCAAGATCGCCCCATAGCCGCGGAACGGCCCCGCATAGGCGATCGTGCCGTGCCAGGGTGCCACCACGGTGGCGAAGGGTTTGGCGGCGAGGCTGATCCCGCGCCGGATCCTGCCGTTGCCGTCGGCATCGCCCCAGCCGCCCAGCATTCTGCCCTCGACCGGCGGATGGGCCCGCCCGAGCGCGTCGGCGAAGGGACGGGCGAGGGTAGCCGCCGCCGCCGCGGCCGCCTGCGCGGCGGCGAGCGCCTCGGCTTCCGCCCGCGCGCGTTCCGCCGCGCGGTCCAGGGCGTCGCGCCGCGCCGCCATTTCGCGCCCGAGCAGGCCGGCGCGCAGCGCCAGCGCGGCGCGCTCGCCGTCCAGCGCCGCCACCAGCCGGCTGCGGCGGTCGATCATCTCCTCCAGGCGCAGATGCCCCGCCGCCGATTCGGCCCTGGCCGCATCCAGCGCGGCGTCCTCGGCCGCAAGCCGCGCGCGCGCCGCTTCCAGGGACGCGGCGCGGTCCGCCAGCGCGCGGGTCTCGGCGTCGAGGCGGGCCAGCGCCAGGGCGAGCAGGCGACCTGCCCTTGCCGCGTCGAGCGGCGCGCGTTCCGAGAGCAGCAGCGCTTCCGGCGGCAGGCGCGCCGCGAGCGCCAGCGCGCGCGTCGCATCGCCGAGCCGCGCGCGCCGCGTCGCGAGGTCGCCGGCCGCCGCGTCGATCTCGCTCGCCAACGCCGCGCGCCGCGTCGCGAGCCCAGGCAGCTGGCGCTCGATGTCGCGCAGCCGGGTGGCGGCCAGCACCAGGTCTTCGCGCAGGCCGGCGAGTTCGCGGTGCAGCGCCGCCCGGTCCTGGACGAGGAGCCGGTCGCGGTCGTGGATGTCGGCCAGGCGTCGTTCGATCTGGCGCAGCCGGGGATCCGTCGGCGCCTGCGCGCGGGCGTCCGCGGCCGCGCCGACCAGCAGCGCCGCCGCGACCAGGCGCGCGAGGTCAGCCGCGCGCGGCCGGCACATCGTCAGCGGCCAGCAGCGAACGGCCGGTCATCTCGGACGGCGGGCTGAGGCCGAGCAACTCGAGCACCGTCGGCGCGACGTCGGCAAGCCGTCCGTTGCGCAGCGCGCGCGGGGCGTTGCGCGCCGGCGACGGCGCCTCGACCAGCAGTGCGGGCACGGGGTTCAGCGTGTGCGCGGTATGCGGCTGTCCGGTCTCGGGATCGATCATCGTCTCGGCGTTGCCATGGTCGGCGGTGATCAGCATGGCGCCGCCGCTGCGGCGCACCGCGGCGACGACGCGCGCGAGGCAGGAATCGACCGTCTCGACCGCGCGACGCGCGGCCTCGAAGACGCCGGTATGCCCGACCATGTCGGTATTGGCGTAGTTGACGAGGATGAAGTCGTGCCGGCCGTCGTCGATCGCGGCGACCAGGCGGTCGGTGACCTCCGCCGCCGACATTTCCGGCTGCAGGTCGTAGGTCGCGACCTTGGGCGAGGGCACCATGATGCGGTCCTCGCCGGGAAAGCAGCGTTCCTCCCCGCCGTTGAAGAAGAACGTCACATGCGCGTATTTCTCGGTTTCCGCGATGCGCAGCTGACGCAGACCGGCGCGCGCGACGACCTCGCCCAGGACATTGGCGAGGCCGGCCGGCGGGTAGATCGCCGCCATGCGGGTCGCAAGTTCGCTCGAGTATTCGCACATGCCCAGCGCGGCGGCAAAGCGTACCACGCGCCGCCGCGCGAAGCCGCCGAAGCCCGGATCGAGCAGCGCGGACAGGATCTCTCGCGCGCGGTCGGCGCGGAAATTCGCCATCAGCACGCCGTCGCCGTCGCGCATGCCGTCATGGCCGGCGAGCACAGTGGGGACGACGAATTCGTCGCTCTCGCCGGCACTGTCGGCCTGCGCGAGCGCGTCCTGCCAGTCCTGCGCCATGCGGCCCTGCGCAGCGACGAGCGCGTCATAGGCCCGCTCCACCCGGTCCCAGCGCTGGTCGCGGTCCATCGCATAGAAGCGTCCGCACAGGCTGCCGATGCGCGCTCCGGGCGGCAGCGCGGCGGCGAACCGCGCGAGGAACCCGGCGGCGCTGCGCGGCGGGGTGTCGCGTCCGTCGAGGAAGGCATGGACCACGACCTCCGCGCCGCGTGCGGCCGCCGCCCGCGCCAGGGCGGCGATATGGTCCTGATGCGAATGCACGCCGCCGGGCGACAGCAGCCCCATCAGATGGATGCGGCCGCCCGCGGCCCGCACGCGATCGAGGAAACTGGACAGCGCCGGCTCGCGCGCGAGCGAACCATCGGCGACGGCCTGGTCGATGCGCGGCAGGTCCTGCATCACCACGCGGCCGGCGCCCAGATTGGTGTGGCCGACTTCCGAGTTTCCCATCTGTCCGGCAGGCAGGCCGACATGGAGTTCCGAGGCCTGCAGCAGCGCCGGCGGCGCATCGGCCGCGAGCGCGTCGAGCGTCGGCGTGCGGGCTGCGCGGATGGCGTCGTCGCGCGCAGGCTCCGGCCGACTGCCCCAGCCGTCGAGCACGACCAGCACGACGGGGCGGGGACGCTGTGCCGGGGACGGCGCGTGGTCAGGCATGGCTTCTCGGGCGGCGGTTGGGGCGGGCGGAGATCCTCCGCGCACCCACAGTATAGGCCAGCCGGCGCGCCGCGCGAAAGCGACGACGGACCGGAATAGCGGCGCGCGTCCTCGCGTTATTCGTGTGCCCGGCGAAACCGCCGCGGCAACGGAGGGCCACATGCGCAAGTCCATCCTGATCGCGTCCGCCACCGCCCTGATGCTTGCCGGCTGTGCCGGCGTCGGCGAGCCCGGCGATTTCGGCGCCAACAAATCCACTCTGGGTTCGGTGCTCGGCGGGCTAGGCGGCGCGGCGGCCGGCGGCGTCCTGTTCGGCGGCAGGAACGGGGTGATCGGCCAGGGCTCGAAGACCCAGCTGCTTGGCGCCGTCGGCGGCGGCCTGCTCGGCGCCATGATCGGCGGCGGGATGGGCCGCTCGCTCGATCGCGCCGACCAGGCATATGCGCAGCGCGCCTCGCACCGCGCGGTCGCGGCGCCGATGGGCGAGCAGATCTCCTGGGTGAACCCGGACAGCGGCAATCGCGGCACCGTCGTCGCGGTGCGCGAGGGCCAGAGCGCCGCGGGCGAGTATTGCCGCGAGTTCCAGCAGACGATCACCGTGGGTGGCCAGACCCAGCAGGGCTACGGTACCGCATGCCGCGCGCCCGACGGGCAGTGGCGGGTCGTCCAGCGCTGACGCGCGGGCGACGCGCTCAGCGTGGCGCGGCGTCGGCGAACCGGTCGAGGCGGCGCAATTCTGGAAAGGCGCGCGACCAGATCGCGACCACCGCGATGGTGCCGACGCCGCCGGCCACGACCGCGGGCACGAC
>JBIKXN010000191.1:0-6861 GCA_044355765.1 Alphaproteobacteria bacterium | reverse complement strand
ATGGAAGAGGCCGAACCCGACCTCCTCGCCTACATGGCCTTCTCCAAGGACCGCCGGACCAAGCTCCACGCGACCAATCCGCTCGAGCGCCTCAACAACGCGATCAAGCGCAGGACGGACGTCGTCGGGGTCTTCCCAAACGAGTATGCCGTCATCCGTCTCGTCGGAGCCATCTTGCGTGAACAGAACGACGAGTGGGCTTTCCAGGGGGCGCGCCACGTCTTGCTGGAAACCATGGCCCCGATGAGCGAGGATCCCTTCGTCAAGCTGCCTGTCATAGACGCCTGTCTCAACCGGCCGACCCGGCCGAAGAGCACGACGACCAAGTCGCTGCTACACCAGGGAATGGGACACGATCTTATGAGCGCGACCGGATCGAACGGACCAGAGTATCGCACGGCCGTGATCGATGCGCCGGAGCCGACGCTGTTCGTCGACGGCGAGGGCAAGGTCGTGATGGCCAGCCGCTCGGCGATGGAAATGTTCGGGCTGAACGAGGGCGAACTGCTCGGGGCGAAGATCGACGCGCTGCTCGATCCAGGCGCCGCCAGGCCGGGGGCCGAAGGCGCGGGGGATCCCGGCTGGGAACTTCATGGCCGGCGCGGGGACGGAACGGTGTTTCCGGTCGGCATGCGCGCCAGCCGGATGGACCGTCTGGGACAACTGACCGCCGTGGTCCTGCAGGACCTGACGACGGCGCCGGTCGCCGCGGGCGCGGCCGGGCGGACCGACGACCGCGCGATGAGCCGGTTCCTCGCCACGGCCAGCCACGACCTGCGCCAGCCGCTGCAGACACTGCGGCTGCTCAACCAGTCGCTCGCCGAGTCGCTCGAGACCCCGGGGCTGCGCGAACTCGTCGAGCATCAGGCCAAGGCGATCGGCGCGATGGGCGAGTTGATCAACGCGCTGCTCGACATCAGCAAGCTGGAATCCGGAATGGTCGCGCCGAAGATATGCGACGTCGATCTCGCGGCGCTGCTGGGATCTCTCGGGGCCGAGTTCGCCCAGCTCGCGGCGGCGCGCGGGCTTGCCTTCGGGATCGATGCCGGCGCGCTGCCGGTGCGCTCGGATCCCGTCCTGCTGTCGCAGATCCTGCGCAACCTCGTCGGCAACGCGATCAAGTTCACCGAGCGCGGCAGCGTGCGCATCTCGGCGCGGGCGGCGGACGGGCGCGTGCGCGTCGTGGTCTCCGACACCGGCATCGGCATCCCGCGCGAGGAGATCCCGAAGCTGTTCGGCGAATTCTACCGTGTCGCGCGGGCAGGCGGTCGCGCGGTCGACGGTTTCGGGCTTGGCCTCTCGATCGTGCGCCGCCTCGCCGACCTGTTGGGCGCCCGTGTCGAGATCGAGTCCGAACCCGGCCGCGGCACGCAGATCGCGATCGATCTGCCCGGCGGCAGCGCCGCCGCCGATGCGCATGCCGCGACGGCCGGCTCCGTGCCCGCGCCCGGTCCCGCGCGTCGGGTGCTCGTGGTCGAGGACGATGCGGGACTGCGTTATGCGACACGGCGCTGGCTGTCCGGCCGCGGCCTCAGCGTGGAGGCCGTCGGCGGATGCCGCGCCGCGCTGGACGCGATCGCCGCCGGCTTCGATCCGGAGATCGTCGTCACGGATTTCCATCTGGCCGACGGCGAGACCGCGCTCGACGTCGTACGCGTCGTCCGGGAACGGCTTGGCCGCGACGTGCCCGCGCTGATGCTGAGCGGCGACAGCTCCGCCGGGGCGCGGGCGGCGGCCGGCGTCGCCGGGCTTTCGCTGCTGCTCAAGCCGGTAGACCCGGTGGAACTGCTGGCGCGGATCCGCGAGGCGCTCGCCTGACGGGCGACGTTCAGCGCAGCGTCTCCAGCAGGCGGACGATCAGACGCGTGTTCGGTACCAGCGACGAGAAGCGGATCTGCTCGTCGAGCGCATGCGCGCCGCGTCCGTCGGCGCCCAGCCCGTCGAGCGTCGGCACGCCCAGCGCCGCGGTGAAGTTGCCGTCGCTGCCGCCTCCGGTCAGCTTCACGTCTTGCAGGTCGTAGCCGATCTCCGCCGCCAGCGCACGGGCGTGCTCGAAGAGCCGCGCGATGCCCTCGTCCTTGCCGTAGGGCGGACGGTTCATGCCGCCGGTCACCGCGACGACGCAGTCCGGGTCGTAGGCGGTGCGGGCCAGCAGCCGCGCCGTCATCTCCTCGGCCAGAGCCTGGGTCGGCACGCGCAGGTCGATCTCCATCTCGCACCTCGCCGGCACCACGTTCACGCCGCTGCCGCCCGAGATCAGCCCGACATTGGTGGTGACGCCGGCGGCGTAGTCGGTCATCGCCTCGATGTCGAGGATCTGGCGCGCGGCCTCGCGGATCGCGCTGCGCCCATCTTCGTGGCGTGCTCCGGAATGCGCCGCGCGTCCGTCGATCGTCATGACGAAGCGGCCGACGCCCTTGCGGGCGGTCACGCATTTGTTGCCGTCGCGGGCAGGTTCCAGGACCAGGACGTATTTCGCCCTGCGCGCCGCCGCCTCGATGCGCGCGCGCGAGATGGGGCTGCCGACCTCCTCCTCGGGAACGTAGAGGAAACGCACGGGCAGCTCCGTCGTGCGCCCGCTGCGGATAAGATGCTGCAGCGCGTAGAAGCCCATGAAGCTGCCGGCCTTCATGTCGTAGATGCCGGGCCCGTGGACCACGTCGCCGTCGCGCCGCAGGCGATGGGTGGTCGTCAGCGCGCCGATCGGATGCACCGTGTCGAGATGGCCGAGGACCAGGATCCCCTTCGCGTCCGGATCCCCCCAGGGTGCCTGCGCCTCGAGCATGTCGCCGAAGCCGTCGCGGCCGGGAACGCGCTCGACGCGCGCGCCTATGCGCCGCAGATCGTCCTCGACCATGTCGACCATGCGGTTCACCGCCGCCGCGTCGTCGCTGGGGGACTCGATCTCCACCCAGCGCCGTATCCCCGCGAGGATCTCCTCGCCGTCGATCGAGGGCAGATTGGTTGGCGTGCCGTCCTTCATCCCCGCGCGCATCCCCGATTGTCGCTCGCGCAGCTTCGCCCGGCGGGCGGCGCAGGACAAGCGCGCGGGCGGCGGAGATGGCCGCCCGCGCGCCGGCCGTCAGCCCTTCGCCATCGCGAACTGCTCGGCGGCCCAGTCCCAGTTGAGCAGCTTGTCGATCACCGCCTGGACATAGGCGGCGCGGCGGTTCTGGTGGTCGAGATAATACGCGTGTTCCCACACGTCGATCGTCAGCAGCGGCGCGTCGCCGCGCGCGAGCGGCGTGTCGGCGTTCGCCGTCTTCTCGATCGCCAGCTTCCTGTCCTTGGTCTTCCACACCAGCCAGGCCCAGCCGCTGCCGAACTGGCCGACCGCCGCGGCCGCGAGGTCGGTCTTCAGCTTGGCGATGCCGCCGAGGTCGGCGTCGATCTGCGCCTTGAGCGCGCCCGCAGGCTCGCCGCCGCCGCCGGGCTTCAGGCTCGCCCAGTAGAAATCGTGGTTGAAGACCTGCCCGGCATTGTTGAAATGCGCGGCCTTGTCGGCCTTGCCGGCGGTCGCGCGGACGATCTCGGCGAGGCTCATCGCGCCGAGCGGATCGTTCTCGATCAGCTTGTTGAGATTGTCGACATAGGTCTTGTGGTGCAGCGCATGGTGGAACGACAGCGTGCGCGCCGAGATCACGGGATCGAGTGCGGTGTCGGGATAGGGCAGCGGCGCTAGCGCGAAAGCCATGGAACGTCGTCTCCGGTTGAGGACAGGGACCGGCGCGCGACGGCGCCGGGCGCGTCACGATGCGATCCGCGATCGTTCGCGCGCAACCCCCGGAACGCGCGGGGGCGGCATGAGCGCAGCGCTCACGTGACCGCGGCGCGGCGCGCGAAGCGCGGATCGTCCCAGGCGCGGGTGTCCATCACGTCGCGCAGCGCGGCCACCGCCCGCCAGATGTCGGCGTGGCTCAGATAGAGCGGCGCGAGCCCGAAGCGCAGGATATCCGGCGCGCGGAAGTCTCCGATGACGCCGCGCGCGATCAGCGCCTGCACGATCGCGTAGCCGTTCGGATGGCGGAAGCTGACCTGCGAGCCGCGTGCCGCCGCGTCGCGCGGACAGGCGATCTCCAGCCTGTGCCCCGCGCAGAGCTGCTCGACCAGCGCGACGAAGAGATCTCCCAGCGCCATCGCCTTGGCGCGGATCGCGCCGAGATCGGCGGCGAGGATCGTGTCGAGCCCGCACTCCAGCGCCACCATCGACAGGACCGGCGGGGTGCCGCAGAGATAGCGGCCGATGCCCTGCGCGGGCCGATAGCCGGCCTCGAAGGCGAAGGGCGCAAGATGGCCAAGCCACCCCGAGAGCGGCTGCGCGAATCCGTCCTGGTGGCGCGCGGCGACGTAGAGGAAGGCGGGCGCGCCCGGCCCGCCGTTGAGGAACTTGTAGCCGCACCCGACCGCGAAATCCGCGCCGCAGCCGCCGAGATCGACGGGCCCGGCGCCCGCCGAATGCGCGAGATCCCATATCGTCAACGCGCCCGCGCGATGCGCGGCGGCGGTGATCGCGCGCATGTCGTGGCGGCGGCCGCTGCGATAGTCGATCTCGGTGAGCATGACGACGGCGGTGTCGGAGCCGATGTCGGCCAGGACCGCGTCCGGCTCGGCGAGGTGCAGGCGATGGCCGGCGTCGCGCAGCGCGGCGAGGCCCTGCGCCATGTAGAGATCGCTCGGGAAATTGCCGCGGTCGGACAGGATGGTGCGTCGCCCGGGACGCAGCGCCAGCGCCGCGGCGAGGACCTTGAACAGGTTGACCGAGGTCGAGTCGGCGACCAGCACCTCGCCCGGCGCGGCGCCGACCAGCCGCGCGATCTTGTCGCCCAGCCGGCGGGGCAGATCGATCCAGCCCGCCTTGTTCCAGCTGGTGATCAGATCGCGCCCCCATTCCTGGGCGATGCAGTCGGCCACGCGCTGCGCGGTCGTCCGCGGCAGGGCGCCGAGCGAGTTGCCGTCGAGATAGATCATGCCCTCCGGCAGGACGAAGGCGTCGCGATGCGCGGCCAGGGTATCGGCGCGGTCCATGGCTTGGCAGGCGGCGAGGTCGAGCGTCATCGCGGCGGTCCTTTCCTGGCGCAGGCGCGCAGCTTCCCGGCTTCGCGCGGCGCGGTCAATCCGGGCGTTCCCGTCGCGCGGGGATCTGGCCTAGGATCGTCGCGCAGAGGGGAACGCATCGCATGGATCTTTCGGATTTCGCGCCGCTCGAGAACGCCGCCGAGCTGGACGCCACGGCGCTGGGCAAGCTGACCAAGGGCATCCCGCCCGCCGCCGGGCCGCTGTCGCTGCGCGATGTGGGCCGCCAGGGCTGGAACCTTCTGCGCGGCGACCTGCCGCTGCCGGCCTGCGTGCTGCATGTCGACCGGGTGCGGGGCAACAGCCGCTGGATGAAGGAGTTCCTGGCGCTCAACGATCTGAAGATCGCGCCCCACGGCAAGACCACCATGGCGCCGCAGCTGTTCTCGCTGCAGCTGCGCGAGGGCGCCTGGGCGATCACGGTCGGCACGATCCATCAGATGGCGGTCGCGCGCCATTTCGGCGCGCGGCGCATCCTGATGGCGAACCAGCCGATCGGTCGGATCGCCGTCGATGCCTGCTTCGCGCTGCTCGCGGCCGATCCCGGCTTCGAGCTCTATCTGCTCGCCGAATCGCTCGCAGGCGTGGAGATGCTCGCCGCCGGCGCGCGCCGCGCCGGGCTGGGTCCTGACCGGGCGATCGATGTCCTGCTGGAGGTCGGGTATCCGGGCGGTCGCACCGGCTGCCGCGACGTCGGCACCGCGATCGCGGTCGCCGAGGCGGTCGCGGCGACGCCGGGCCTGCGTCTCGCGGGGATCGAGAATTTCGAGGGATTGCTGCCGACCACCGAGGCCGTCGATACCTTTCTCGACACCTATGCCGAGGTAGCCGAGGCGATCGCCGCGCGCGGCCTGCTGCGCCAGGACGCGCCGGTCGTCCTGACCGCTGGCGGCAGCGCCTTCTTCGATCGCGTCGCGCGCCGTCTGGCGCGGATCCGTCTGCCGGGCCCGGTCCTGCGCGTGATCCGCAGCGGCTGCTACATCACCCACGACATCATGGGCTACGAGAAGAATTTCCGTCGCATGAAGGCGGCGGGCGAGGTCGGTCTGCCGGGCCACGACCTGTCGCCGGCGCTGGAGGTCTGGACCTATGTCCAGTCGCGTCACGACGCGACCAAGGCGATCGTCTCGATGGGCCGTCGCGACATCGGCACCGACGCTGGCTGGCCGATCCCGACCCTGTGGTTCCGTCCCGGTGCGATGCAGACGCCCGAGGCCGTGCCGGTCGGCCATGCGATCGAGGGGATGAACGACCAGCACAGCCACCTGGTGCTGCCGCCGGCCAGCCCTCTCGCCGTCGGCGACATGGTCGCCTTCGGCATGGGGCATCCCTGCACGACCTTCGACAAATGGGACAACATCCTGATGGTCGGTCCCGGCTACGACGTCGTCGGGGCGCTGCGCACGTTCTTCTGAGGCACGCGGACGTCAAAGCGTCCGCTTCAACCCGTCGGCGATCTTCTCGGCCATCATGATGATCGGCAGGTTGAGATTGGCGCAGGGGATGCTCGGCATCAGCGAGGCGTCGCAGACCGTCAGCCCTTCGACGCCGATCACCGCGCCCGCCGCATCGCAGACCGCCATGCGATCGTCGCGTCGTCCCATGCGCGCCGTCCCCGAGGCGTGCCACACGCCGGTCGTCGCCTGCGCCAGATAGGCGGCTAGCGCGTCGTCGTCGGCCAGCAGCGTGCCCAGATCGACGTCGCGCGTGGCGAGTCGGCGCAGCAGCGCGTCGCCATGGCTTCCGGTCAGGTCGACATAGCGCGCGAGGATTTCCAGCAGCAGCGCG
>JBIKXN010000189.1:0-6893 GCA_044355765.1 Alphaproteobacteria bacterium | reverse complement strand
GGCGGTCGTCGCGGCCAAGGGGATCGTGCTGGCCGATCCCGACATCCGCGCCACCGTCAAGGCGCATTGCTGGAAGAAATTCAGCCGGCCGTCGATGCTGCAGCATGTCCAGGCCGGCAAGCGCACCGAGATCGACGCGCTCAACGGCAAGCTGGTCGAGGAGGGCGCGAAGCTCGGCGTGCCCACGCCCTGGAACGCCGCGCTCGTCGCGCTGCTCAAGGGCGTCGAGTACAAGGCGACGCAGGCGCATGGCCTGAGCGAAGAGGATTATGCGCGGCTCGAGACCCGCGCCGCCGGCACCGAGCGCCCCTGAAGAATCGAAAATATTGACAGCGCGACAACGTTGGGGAAGGCTTTGTCTGTGAGTGGAACTTGAGTTCCACCATACGGAACAAAAACGAGGCCATGCCAGCCCCGAGGACCGCCGCCCGATCCCCCGATGCCCGTTCGGCCGTTCAGAGCGTCGAACGCGCCGTGGCGCTGCTGCGCGCGGTCGCCGCCGGCGGCCGGGACGGCCGTCGCCTGACGGATCTCGCCGCCAGCGCCGGGCTCAGCAAGTCGACGACGCATCGCATGCTCGGCGCGCTCGCCGAGGCGAGGCTGGTCGAGCAGGATCCGGAAAGCCGCCTGTTCTTCCCGGGCGTCGGACTGTTCCTGCTCGGCACCGCGAGCGCGGCGCGTTTCAGCATCGTCGAGATCGCGCGCCCCGCGCTGCTGCGGCTCGCAGAGGAGGTCGGCGACACCGTCTTCCTCAGCGTGCCGGTCGAGAACGACTGGGTCTGCGTCGACCGTCAGGTCGGCCCCTTCCCGATCCGTACGCTGACCGTCGATGTCGGCGACCGCGGTCCGCTCGGCGTCGGTTCGGGCGGACTCGCCCTGCTCGCCTTCCGCGGCGACGACGAGATCGAGGCCTGCATCGCCGCCAACGCGGCGCGGCTGCCGGGCTACCGGCATTTCGATCCCGCGGGGCTGCGCCGCTTCGTGTCGGCGACGCGCCGCCAGCGCTACGCGTTCATCGACGGGCTGCTGGTCGAGGGCATGAGCGCCGTCGGCGTGCCCGTGTGCGACGCCAGCGGCCGCCCTGTGGCCGCGCTGAGCGTGGCGGCGATCAGTTCGCGGCTCTCCGCGCCGCGCCGCCGCACGGTCGTCCCAAAGCTGCAGGAACAGGCGCGGCGCATCGAAGCGCAGCTCGCCGCGCTGGGCGGCGCCCAACTCGTCACCGCCCGTGCCCGCGACCCGATCTGGACCAGGAGCGCCTGAACCGATGCCGAAACCACCCGCAAACTCGCGCGCCGAGCTCGGACTCGACCTGCTGCGCACGATGACGCGCATCCGCGCCTTCGAGGAGGCCGCGCGCGGCGCCCATGCGGGCGGCGAGATCCCGGGCGTCCTGCATCTGTCGATCGGCCAGGAAGCCGTGCCCGCCGGCGTCTGCGCGAATCTCGCGCGCACCGACACGATCGCCAGCACCCACCGCGGGCACGGGCATTGCGTCGCCAAGGGCGCGCGCACCGACGCGATGATGGCCGAACTCTTCGGCCGCGTCGGCGGCACCTGCCGCGGCAAGGGCGGCTCGATGCACATCGCCGACTTCTCGGTCGGCATGCTCGGGGCCAACGGCGTGGTCGGCGGCGGCATCGGCATCGCCGTCGGCGCGGCGCAGGCGGCGCGGCTGCTCGGCGACGGACGCGCAAGCGCCTGCTTCTTCGGCGATGGCGCGGTCAATCGCGGCCCGTTCCTCGAGGGACTGAACTGGGCTCGGATCTACGACCTGCCGGTCCTGTTCGTATGCGAGGACAACGGGTTCGCCGCCTTCACGCGCACCAGCGAGACCACCGGCGGCCCCGGCGCGGCCGCGCGCGCGCGCAGCATCGGCATCCCCTGCTTCGAGGCCGACGGCAACGACGCCTTCGCGGTCCATGACGCGGCGCGCGAGGCGCTGGCGCGCTGCCGCGCCGGCGAGGGACCGGCCTTCCTCTACGCGCCGACCTATCGAATCGACGGACACACCATCGCCGACCGCGCGCCCTATCGCAGCGCCGAGGAGGTCGCGCGCCGGCGCGAAGCGGACCCGATCGCGGCGCTGCGCGCGCGCCTCGCCGAGGAAGGCGTCGACCAGGCGATGCTCGCCGCCGTCGACGCCGAGACGGCCGCCGAGATGGACGCCGCCCTCGCCTTCGCGCGGGCGTCGGCGATACCGGGCGCCGGCGACGCGCTCTCCGATGTCCAGGATGCGGGAGCCCCGGCATGACCGAGATGACGCTGATCGCCGCCACCCAGCAGGGGCTGGCCGAGGAGATGCGGCGCGACGCGCGCGTCTGGGCGCTGGGCGAGGACCTGGCGCGCGGCGGCGTGTTCGGCCAATACGCCGGCTTCCTCGACGAGTTCGGGCCGAAGCGCGTCGTCTCCACGCCGATCTCCGAGGCGATGATCATGAGCGCCGGGCTGGGCGCCGCGCTCGCCGGCACGAGGCCGGTGGTCGAGATGCGCATCGCCGACTTCACGCTCTGCGCCATGGACGAGCTGGTCAACCAGGTCGCCAAGGTCCGCTACATGTTCGGCGGCCAGGCTCGCGCGCCGATGACCATCCGCATGCCGCACGGGCTTGCGCGGTTCTCGGCGGCGCAGCATTCGCAGTCGCTGGAGGCGTGGCTGGTCCATATCCCGGGGCTGGTCGTGGTCGCGCCCGCGACCGCCGCCGACTGCAAGGGGCTGATGAAGGCGGCGATCCGCAGCGACGATCCGGTCGTGCTGTTCGAACCGCGCTCGATCTGGGCCAGCAAAGGCGACGTGCCGGACGGCGACGTCCCGACGCCGATCGGCGTCGCGCGGATCGCGCGCCCGGGCAGCGACGTCACGCTGGTCTCGTGGTCGATGACCGTGCCGACGGCGCTCGAGGCCGCGGCGCGCGCCGCGGCCGAAGGCATCTCGGTCGAGGTCGTCGATCTGCGCAGCCTGTGGCCCTGGGACCGCGAGACCGTGCTGGCCTCCGCCGCGCGCACCGGCCGCGTCGTCGTCGCGCACGAGGCCGTGCGCGTGTGCGGCTTCGGCGCCGAAATCGCCGCGACGATCGGCGAAGAGCTGGGCCTGCCGGTGCTGCGCGCCGGCGCGCCGCGCATCCCCGTTCCCTATGCCCCCGTGCTCGAGGACGTCTACCGCGTCAAGGCGGACGACATCCTCGCCACGCTGCGCCGCGCGGTCGCTCCGCGCGGCGCTTCGAAGACGTCAACCGGGCCCCGATGACCGGGCCGCAACAGAGGGAGGACTACGCATGAAGACGATCCTTCGCACGGCGCTCGCGGCCGGCGCCGCGGCGCTGCTCGCGCTGCCGGCCATCGCCCAGGAAGTCTCCTGGCGGATGTCGGTCAACGACCGGCCCGAGGGCCATACCGCGATCATGGCAAAGGACATGGCCGACGGCGTCGCGCGGCGCACCAACGGCGCCTTCAAGATCGAGGTGTTCCCGAACCACACGCTGGCGGGCGGCAACTTCAAGACCGAGATCGAGCTGGCGCGTTCCGGCGGCATCGACATGGCGATGAACTCGACCATCATCATGGGCCTGTTCATCGACCGGAAGTTCGACGTCTTCAGCCTGCCGTTCATGATTCCGGACCATCAGGTGTTCGGCAAGGTGATCGAGGGGCCGCTGGGCCAGAAGGTCGGCGAATGGATGACCCAGGCCGGGCTCACCCCCGTCGGCATGGGCATCAACGGCTTCCGCCAGCTGACCAACTCCAAGCGGCCGATCGCCGCGGTCGAGGACATCAAGGGCCTGAAGTTCCGCGTGCCCGGCACCGAGGTGTTCCTCTCGGCGTTCAAGCGCATGGGTGCCGACGCGGTGACCATGAACGCGCAGGAGATGATCCAGGCGATGGCCACCGGCGTCGTCGACGGGCAGGAAAACCCGTATGTCGCGATCATGGCGTTCCGGATGTTCGAGGTGCAGAAATACGTCACCGCGTGGAACTACATCGTCGATCCGATGATCATGTACGCGAACACGCGCCGGTTCCGCGCGCTCAAGCCCGAGTTCCAGACGGTCCTGCTCGAGGAAGGCAGGCGCGCGGCGCTGGCCCAGCGCGCCCGCGCCGAGAAGGAGGATCTCGACGCGATCGAGGAACTCAAGAAGCGCGGCATGACCATCATCGTCCCGACCCCGGCCGCGATCGCCGAGTTCCAGAAGACCTTCGAGCCCCTCTACACCGAATTCGAAGGCAAGATCGGCAAGGAGAACATCGCCCTGCTCCGCGCCGAGGTGGAGAAGGCCAAGAAGGAACTCGGGCGCAACTGACGCAAGCCGCCCCGGAGGGACGACATGGACGACTTCGGGACGAAAGACGCACCGCGGCCGGACGGCAAGGACCGGCTGGCCGCGGTCGAGCGTTTCGTGATCGTGACGATCTTCCTTGCGCTGACTGCGATCGGCTTCCTGCAGATCGTCAACCGGCACGGGCTGAATCTCCCGGTCTGGAACCTGGAGCAGCTGATGCCGCAGCTGTTCATCGCCATGATGTTCCTTGGCCTGCCGCTGCTCTACCGGCACCGCGCCTACCTGACGGTCGACGTCGTTCCCGACGCCCTGCCGCCGCGGGCGCGGCGCCTCTACCGCCTCGTCCTGTGGATCGCGACGTCGCTCTTCGTGGGATCGCTCATCTACACCACGGTCGACGTGATCGCCTTCCAGCTGGAAATCAATGCGGTCACCAACATGGGCTATCCCGCCGCGATCCTCACCGCGACGCTGCCGGTCGGGGCGGCGCTGGCGCTGTGGCGGATCTGGCGCGGGGAGATCCGTCCCCTGCTGCGCGGAGAAGACCGATGATCATCGCCGCGCTGCTCGGGCTGATGACGCTTCTGCTGATGACGGGCCTCGAGATCTGGGTGGCGATCGGCCTCGCCGCGCTGATCCCGATGGCGATCTTCGGGCTGGCGCCGCTCGAAGTCCTGCCGCAGATGATGCTGTCGTCGCTCGACTCCTGGGTCCTGCTGGCGGTGCCCTTCTTCATCCTCGCCGGCGCCATCATCTCCGAGACGTCGATCGGACAGCGCCTGGTCGACGTGTTCAACGCGATCTTCGGTCGCCTGCCCGGAGGGCTCGCGATCTCTTCGGTCTTCACCTGCTTCGTGTTCGGCGGGCTCACCGGCTCCGCCACCGCCGAGGCCGCGGGCGTGACCGGCATCATGGCCAAGCCGATGGAGCGCGCCGGCTATCCGCGCACCTATGTCGCCTCGCTGATCGCCTCCGCGGGCACGATGGCGAATCTCGTCCCGCCCTCGATCGCGCTGCTGATCTACGGGATCGTCGCCAAGGTCTCGATCGCCGACCTGTTCCTGGCGGGCGTGCTGCCCGGCATCGTCAACGCCGTGCTGCTCGTCGCGTTCGCGGTGTATGTCGCGCACCGCAACGGCTATGGCCGCGGCGCGCAGATCGAGCGCATGCCGATCGGCCGCGCCCTCTACCGTTCGGCCTGGGCCCTGCTCGCCCCGGTCTGGATCCTCGGCGGGATCAGGATGGGGATATTCACGCCGACCGAGTCCGCGTTCTTCGTGACGCTCTACGTCTTCGTGATCGCCAAGTTCGTCTATCGCGACATCACCTGGCGTCAGGTGCCCGCGATCATGGAGCGCGCCGCGGTGACGTCCGTCGCGGTGATGCTGATCATCGCGGTCGCGGCCGTGCTGTCCTGGCTGATCGAGACGCAAGGCCTCGCCGCCGCGGTCCTGTCCTTCATCCGCGGCATCCAGGCCTCGCGCGAGGTCATCATCCTGGCGATGATCCTGATCCTGGTCGTCGCCGGCACGGTGCTCGAGCCGCCGCCGATGCTGCTGATCATCGTCCCGATCCTGCTGCCGGTGGCGCGCGACATCGGGTTCGACCTGGTGCAGTTCGGCGTCTTCGTCACCGTCGCCATCAATCTCGGGCTGATCTCGCCGCCGGTCGGCCTGACCGTGTTCGTCGCCGCGAAGGTCGCGCAGGCGCCGCTGCTCGAGACGTTCCGCATGTCCTTGTGGTGGCTGCCGTCGTTCTTCATCCTCTTGCTGCTTGTCGCCTTCGTGCCGTCGCTCAGCCTCGCCCTCCTCTGAACTCCGGAGCCTTCCCATGACCGCACCCACAGGTTTCGAAGACAAGGTCGCCGTCGTGACCGGCGGCGCCGGCTTCATCGGTCGCGCCATCGTGCTCGCCATGGTGCGGCGCGGCGCCATCTGCGAGGTCCTCGACCGCGTCCCGGCCGAACTCACCCTGGCGCAGGTCGCCGCCGCGGGCGGACGCGCCGCCGGCACGGTCTGCGACATCGCCGACTCCGCGGACGTCAACCGCGCGATCGCCGCCATCCTCGCGCGCCGCGGTCGCATCGACATCCTGGTCAACTGCGCGGGCGGCGGCGAGCGCGTGGGCTTCGTCGAGACGACCGACGAGGGCTGGTTCGCGCAGATCAACTCGAATCTCAGCGGCGCCTTCTACACGATGCGCGCCGTGCTGCCGGGCATGCTGGAACGCAAGAGCGGCGCGATCGTCAACGTCGCGTCGATCTCCGGCATCATCGGCGGCCTGCCGTCCAAGGGCACGCAGGGCCGCTCCGGTCCGGCCTACGGGGCGGCCAAGGCCGGATTGATCGGTCTCACGAAATGGGCCGCACGCGAGTTCGGCAAGCAGGGCGTGCGCTGCAACGCCATCGCCCCCGGTCCGGTGCTGACCAGCCAGGTCATGCACGGCTACGACTACGGCGTCGACGACTATCCGATCCCGCGCATGGGCACGCCGGAGGACATGGCGGAAGCCGTCGTCTATCTCGCCTCGCCCGCCGCGTCCTACGTCACCGGCGAGGTGATAAAGGTCACCGGCGGCACCGGGATGTGAGAGTCGCGCCGTGAGCGCCGATCCGGCCCTG
>JBIKXN010000188.1:0-6920 GCA_044355765.1 Alphaproteobacteria bacterium | reverse complement strand
GCGGCCTGGAACCAGTTCCGCGTCGGCTTCGGGCGTGCTCATCGTGTGCCGGTCGGGCGCCGCTTGAGCGCGATCATGGCGAGGCAGGCCATGGCGGCCCCACCCCCCTTGTCGAGGTCGCCGCGCCGGGCGCGACGCCATGCCTGCAACTCGTCCTCGACGGTCAGGATCCCGTTGCCGATGGCGAGACGCTGGGCGACGGCGAGGTCCATCAGCGCCCGCGAACTCTCTCCGGCGACGATGTCGTAATGCGTGGTCTCGCCGCGGATCACGCAGCCCAGGGCGACGAAGCCGTCGAAGCGGCGACCGGCCGATGCCGGCCTGCGGGCCAGGATCGCCACCGCGGCCGGCACTTCCAGCGCGCCGGGCACGGCGAAGCGCTCGAGGGTGGCGCCGGCGGCGCGCAGCGCGGCGAGCGCGCCGGCGGCGAGCTCGTCCGAGATGTCCTCGTAGAAGCGCGCCTCGACGATGGCGACGTGAGGCGCCCTTCCCGGAAGGCGCGAGACGTCACCGGCCGAGCGGCGCGGGCGTGCGGATGTCGACGACACTGAGACCGTATCCTTCCAAGGCGATGATCGAGCGTCGCGCGCTCGACAGCAGAATCATGTCGCGCACGCCGAGATCGCGCAGGATCTGCGCGCCTATCCCGTAGTCGCGCAACTCCGAGGTTCCCTTGCTGGCGACGCTGCCGGCCAGGTCGCCGGCCGCGCGGCGCCGGACGCGGTCGCTCAGGCTCGTCGGACGCGGTTCGCGGATCAGCACCACGATCCCGCGTCCCGCCTCGCCGATCTCCTCCATCGCGGCATGCAGCACGTCGCCGCGACCGGCGGCCCGGTCGCCCAGGACGTCGTCGAGCACGTTCATCGCATGCATGCGTACCAGCACCGGCGGATCGTCGCCGATCTCGCCCTTCACCAGCGCGACATGCTCGGCGTAGGAGGCGGTGTTGACATAGACGATCATGCGCCAGACACCGCCGAACCGGCTGTCGAGCGTCGTCTCGATGCTGCGCTCGATCGTGCGGTCGGTGCGCCTGCGATAGGCGATGAGATCGGCGATCGCGCCGATCTTGAGACCGTGGAACTGGGCGAAGGACACGAGGTCGGGCAGGCGCGCCATCGTGCCGTCGTCGTTCATGATCTCGCAGATCACGCCGGCGGGGATCAGGCCGGCGAGCCGTGCGATGTCGACCGCCGCCTCGGTGTGGCCGGTGCGCTCGAGAACGCCGCCGTCGCGCGCCACCAGCGGAAAGACATGGCCGGGCGTGACGAGATCGCTCCGGCCTCGGTTGGGATCGATCGCGACCTGGATAGTATGGGCGCGGTCGGCGGCGGAAATGCCGGTGGTGACGCCCTCGCGCGCCTCGATCGAGACGGTGAAGGCGGTCTGATGACGGGTGCCGTTCTCGCGCGACATCAGTTCGAGGCCGAGGGTCTCGCAGCGCTGACGGGTCATCGCGAGGCAGATCAGCCCGCGCCCGTAGCGCGCCATGAAGTTGATCGCGGCCGGCGTCGCCAGCTGGGCGGGAATGTAGAGATCGCCTTCGTTCTCGCGGTCCTCGTCGTCGACGAGGATCACCATCCGGCCCTCGCGGCAATCGGCGATGATCTCCTCGACGGAGGAAAGGGCCGCCGCGGCGCCGACACGGCGCGGGCCATCCTTCTTGAGCGTTTGCGCAGCCTCGATCATCGTTCCGTTTCCCGAAGGCGCGCAACGTAGCGCGCGAGCATGTCGACTTCCATGTTGACGCGACGTCCCGGCACCATGCCGCCCAGGGTGGTCAGACGCTGGGTGTGGGGGATGATGTTGACGCCGATCTCGGTTCGCGGGCCGTCGGCCCCGCCCGTGTCGGCGACCGCGTTGACGGTCAGCGACACGCCGTCGACGGCGATCGATCCCTTCTCGGCGACGAAGCGGCCGAGGCCGCGCGGCAGCGCGAAGACCATCCGCAGGCTGCCGCCCTCGGGGACCCGCGAGACCAGCGTCCCGACGGCGTCCACATGGCCATAGACCAGATGACCGCCAAGCTCGTCGCCCAGCCGCAGCGAACGTTCCAGGTTGACCGCGCGGCCAAGGCTCCACCCGCCCAGCGTCGTGCGCGCCAAGGTCTCCGCGGAAGCCTGGAACGCGAGGCGACCGGCCTCGCGCGCGACGACGGTGAGGCAGCAGCCGTCGCAGGCCACCGATGCGCCGTCGGCGATCCCGCCGACATCCCAGCCGGTGGCGATCTCGATCCGCAGGTCCTGGGCCGCGCCGGCTGGTACCAGCGCGCTGACAGTGCCGATGTCGGTGATCAGACCGGTGAACATGCCGCGCTCGCGTCCTGGTTCGACGCGCGAGCCCATAGCTCCACGACGCCGTCCCCGCAAGCCTCGGAACGCACGAGATTCAGCCTCGGCGCAGCGGAGAGCGCCGGCAACCCCAGCGCCGCGACCGCAGGTACCCCGTCGGCGCCGATCGCTATTCCGCCGGTGAAGCGGACCACCTCGTCCGCCAGTCCGGCCGCCAACAGGCCGGCGGCGACGCGCCCCCCGCCCTCGCACAGAACCCGGGTCACGCCGCGCCGCGCGATCGCGCCCATCGCCGCGGCGAGCGCGGCCGCATCGTCCTCGCCGCCCGCCGTTTCGACCACCTCGATCCCGAGCGCGGACAGCGTCCGGCGCCTCTGCGCGTCGGCTCCGGGGGCGCAGAGCACGAGCGTGGGAACCTCGCGCGCGCCGCGGGCCAGCCGCCCGGTCTGCGGCATGCGCAGGCGGCGGTCCAGGACGATGCGCATCGGCTGCGCGCCTTCGTATCCAGGCAGCCGGCAGGTCAGCTCCGGGTCGTCCGCCAGCACGGTGCCGATGCCGACCATCACCGCATCATGGCTGGCACGCAGCGCATGGCCGCGCATGCGCGCCTCGGGGCCGGTGATCCAGCGGCTTTCGCCGGACGCGGTCGCGATCCGGCCGTCCAGGCTAGCCGCCAGCTTCAAGGTCACGAAACAGCGCGGGCGCCCGGCGAAGCGCAGCAGGAACCCGGCATTGAGCCGCGCGGCGGCCTGCGCCTCCAGGCCGCACGCGACGTCGATACCGGCCGCGCGCAGCCGGGCAAAGCCGCGCCCTGCCGTGCGCGGATCCGGATCCTGCAGCGCCGCGACCACGCGCGAGACACCCGCCGCTATCAGCGCATCGGCGCAGGGCCCGGCCCGCCCCACATGGGCGCAAGGCTCGAGTGTCACGTAGACCGTGGCGCCGCGCGCGGCAGCGCCCGCGCGTTCCAGCGCCGCCGCCTCGGCATGCGGCCTGCCGCCGGGCGCGGTCCAGCCGCGGCCCACGACGCGGCCCGCGCGCACGACGACGCAGCCGACCGCGGGATTGGGCCAAGTCTGCCCGAGCGCCCGCGCCGCCAAGGCCAGCGCCGCCCGCATATGCGCGGCATCGTCCTCGACATGCGCCATGGCGCCGGGTCAATCCTTGTCGGAGTAGCCGAGACGCCCGACGAAGTCCTCGAAATCCTTCGCCTCGCGGAAATTCTTATAGACCGAGGCAAAGCGGACATAGGCGACGGGGTCGAGCGACGCGAGCGCGTCCATGACCATTTCGCCCACCACCTGGGACGGGATCTCGCTCTCGCCCAGGCTCTCCAGGCGCCTCACGATGCCGTTGACGATGCGCTCGATCCGGTCGGGCTCGACTGGACGCTTGCGCAGGGCGAGCGTGATCGATCGCATGATCTTCTCACGATCGAATGGCTGCTTCACGCCGCCCTTCTTGACGATCGTGAGCTCGCGCAGCTGCACGCGCTCGAATGTGGTGAAGCGCGAACCGCAGGCCGGACAGAAGCGCCGACGCCGGATCGAGGCAGCGTCCTCGGTCGGGCGCGAATCCTTCACCTGGGTATCGTCATGTCCACAGAACGGACACCGCATCGCCGGTCCCTCCCCTGGGTCGCCGCCTAGAGCCGCGGATAGATCGGAAAACGCGCGCAGAGGGCGCGGATACGCTCGCGCACCGCGGTCTCGACCTGCGCGTCGCCGTCGGGATTGCGGGACAGGGCGCTGAGCACCTCGTCGATCATGCCCCCGATCGCCTCGAACTCCGCGACACCGAAGCCGCGGGTCGTGCCCGCAGGCGTTCCCAGCCTGACCCCGGAGGTCAGCGTGGGCTTCTCGGGGTCGAAGGGCACGCCGTTCTTGTTGCAGGTGATGCCGGCACGCTCAAGCCCGGCCTCCGCAACCTTTCCGGTCAGCTTCTTGGGCCGCAGGTCGACCAGCATCAGATGGGTGTCGGTGCCTCCGGATACGATCGCCGATCCGCGCTGCGCCAGGATCGCGGCGAGCGCCCGCGCATTGGCGACGATCTGCGCCGCATAGGCGCGGAAGGCCGGGGTCAGCGCCTCGCCGAAGGCGACCGCCTTCGCGGCGATCACGTGCATCAACGGTCCGCCCTGGAGCCCCGGAAAGACCGCGGAGTTGATCTTCTTGCCCAGTTCCTCGTCGTTGGAAAGGACCATCCCGCCCCGCGGGCCGCGCAGGGTCTTGTGCGTGGTCGTCGTGACGACATGCGCGTGCGGCAGCGGGCTGGGGTGGACCCCACCCGCGACGAGCCCCGCGAAATGGGCCATGTCGACGAGCAGCCGCGCGCCGACCGAATCGGCGATCGCGCGGAAACGCGCGAAGTCGATGACGCGCGGATAGGCCGACCCGCCGGCGATGATCAGCTTGGGGCGGTGCTCCTCGGCCAGTCGCGCGACCTCGTCGTAGTCGATCCGGTGATCGTCGCGCCGTACGCCGTACTGGATCGCCTTGAACCATTTGCCGGACTGGTTGGCGCTCGCACCATGGGTCAGGTGCCCGCCCGCGGCGAGCGACATGCCGAGAATGGTGTCGCCGGGCTGGAGCAGCGCCAGAAAGACGGCCTGGTTGGCCTGTGCGCCCGAATGCGGCTGCACGTTGGCGAAGGCGCAGTCGAACAGCCGGCGCGCACGCTCGATGGCCAACCGTTCGGCGACATCGACGAATTCGCAGCCGCCGTAATAGCGCCTTCCCGGATAGCCTTCGGCGTATTTGTTGGTGAGGACGGACCCTTGCGCCTCGAGAACCGCGCGGCTGACGATATTCTCCGAAGCGATCAATTCGACCTGGTCCTGCTGGCGAGCCAACTCGGCGCCGATCGCCGCGTGCAGTTCCGGATCGGCCTGCGCCAGGGATGCGTCGAAGAAACCGGGCGCGGTTGTGTCGATAGCGTTCATGGGGTCCTCTCGAGGGGCGGGGCGCGTCAGGCGCCAGCCAACTTGGCGACGCGGCGGGCATGGCGTCCGCCGGCGAACTGCGTCGCCAGGAACGCCGCCAGGCAGTCTCGCGCGACCTCGGCGCCGGTGGTTCGCGCGCCAAGGACGAGTACGTTGGCGTCGTTGTGTTCGCGGGCCAGCCTCGCCGTCGTCGCGTCGTGGCAAAGCGCCGCGCGGACATGGCGGTGCCGATTGGCGGCGATCGAGATCCCGACCCCGGACCCGCAGATGAGAACGCCCAGCGCCGCACGGCCGTCCGCGAGCGCGGCGGCAAGCCGGTCGGCGAAATCTGAATAGTCGACGCTGGCTGTCCCGTGGGTGCCCAGATCGAGCACCGCGTGCCCGGCATCGCGCAATTGCTGCGCGACCGCGGCCTTGAGGTCGAGTCCGGCATGGTCGCAGGCGATGGCGATCGCAGCGTCTGTCATGGAGCTTCCGTCGAGCGGGAGGATGCTAGAATGGATACCACGGTTCGCGTCGCCCGGACAACGCGTCGCTATCCGTCGTAGGTCCGGCCCCGCCGGACCGGTTTTCGCCTCCTGGGAGACGCGCCATGACCGACCAGACAGCCCCGCCGCCGCCGGCCGCGCAGGTGATGCGCATGGCGGCCGACATCGTCGCCGCCTACGTGTCGCACAACCCCCTGCCACCGGCGCAGCTGCCGGAACTGATCCGCTCCGTGCATGCCGCGCTCCTGGCCACCGAGGCGCCCGCCGCTGCTGCGCCCACGGATCTGGTGCCGGCCGTCCCGATCAAGAAGTCCGTATTCGCGGACTACATCGTGTGTCTGGAGGACGGCAAGCGAATGAAGATGCTCAAACGGCATCTGCGCACGGCCTATGCGATGACGCCCGACCAGTACCGCGCGCGCTGGAACCTCGCGCCCGACTATCCCATGGTCGCGCCGAACTATGCGGCGCAGCGTTCGGATTTCGCCAAGCGCATCGGTCTGGGGCACAAACCCGGGGCGCGACGTGGGCGCCCCAAGAAGACCTGAGCGCGGGTCGCCGGTCCGGACATGAAAAACCCGCCGGGACCAGTGTCCCGGCGGGCTTCTCTCGTCCGCTGCGGCGGATCAGGATCCCATATTGGGGATCTCTTTGTACTCGCCGTTGTCCCAGATGTAGAAAACATACTTGGCGTTGGAAACGTCGCCCTTGCGGTCGTACTGGAGATCGCCCAGCACGGTCGTGAACTTGTTCCCCTTGATGCCGGCGGAGACCTTGTTCACGTCAAGCGACTTGGCCTTCTCGACCGCCGCCGCCCAGACCTGGATGGCCGCGTAGGTGTACAGGGTGTAGCCCTCGGGGTCGTAGCCCTGGGCCTTGAACTTCTCGACCACCGCCTTCGCGTTGGCCGCCTTACGCGGATCCGGCGCGAAGGTCATGATCGTGCCCTGGCCGGCGGGACCGGTGATCTTCCAGTACTCGTTGTCGACCAGCGCGTCGCCCGACACGAACACGGCGCGCAGGCCCTGTTCGCGCGACTGACGGACGATCAGGCCGCCTTCCGTGTGGTAGCCGCCGTGATAGATGACGTCGATGCCGGCCGCCTTCATCTTCGAGATCAGGGCGGTGAAATCCTTGTCGCCCTGGGTGATGGCCTCGTACATGGCCTCGGTCAGGCCGGCCGCGTTCATCGCCTTCTTG
>JBIKXN010000187.1:0-6946 GCA_044355765.1 Alphaproteobacteria bacterium | reverse complement strand
CATCGATCCCCTCCTCCGCACCGACGCCAACCGCAGCCGCGACAGCGCGCACATAGGCGCCCGTGTCGTTTTCGCCCGGTGGCGCCCAGCGCGCGATCATCTGGGCGATGGTCTTTAGGTTATGCCGGTCCTGATAGGCGATGAGGGTCCGAGCCAGCGCGCGGATGCCCCATGGGGCGGAGAGAGTTTTCGCTCGGGGGAGGATGGCGGAGGGGATGGGATTCGAACCCACGATACGGCTTTAGGGCCGTATAACGGTTTAGCAAACCGCCGCCTTCAGCCACTCGGCCACCCCTCCGCACGAAGAGCGACATCAGTTGCCACGGCGTTTGCCGAAAGCGGTTCTAGAGACGCAGGCGCGCAGTGTCAATGAAGCGACCCGCCCCAAACGCGACTGGCTCCACCACGCGGGCGGCGGCGCGCGCGCCGGTCGTGTTCCCGCGCCGCGCAGTCCGCGCAGTCCGCGCCGTCAATCGAAAGGCTTACGCCTTTGGGGGCAGCGCGCGTTTACGCGTTCTTAAGCAACAGGCGGCCAACGTTCCCCTCGCGCGTCTTGCGCTGACGAGGAGCTCGGAAATGATTAGCCGCCGTTCCATCGATCTGATGCTCGACCTGATCGAAAACCGCGTCGCCTGCATGCAGGTGATCGACCGCGAGGACCACCGCCAGCTCGCCATCATGACCCAGGCGCGGCGCGAACTGCTCGCGCTGCGGGCCGGCGCGACGGCCGCGCTGCGGCGCGCCGAGGGTCCGGTACGGCACGAACCGGCACAGGTCGCCGCGGCCTGACCGGGCTGGCCACCCCGGGCGGGGCGGCCGGACCGGATCAGGACGGGACCTTCATCCCGGCCGCCACGGCGGGCATGGCGCCCAACCGCGCCGCCCAGCGCGCGACGGCGGGAAACGCGGCGAGGTCGACGCCGTGCCATTCGTGGCGCGCGACCCAGGGATAGGTCGCGAAATCGGCGACCGACACGTCGTCGCCGCCGAGATGCGCGGTCTCCGACAGGCGGCGGTCCATCACGCCGTAGAGGCGCTTCGCCTCCTTGCCGTAGCGCTCGACCGCATAGGGGATCTTCTCGGGCGCGAAACGCATGAAATGATGCGCCTGGCCGAACATCGGCCCCACGCCCGCCATCTGGAACATCAGCCACTGCATGCAGACATGCCGGGCGCGCGCCTCGCGCGGCATGAACAGACCGGTCTTCTCGGCGAGATAGAGCAGGATCGCGCCGGATTCCCACAGCGCGAAACGCCCGCCGCCCGGGCCGTCATGGTCGACGATCGCCGGGATCTTGCCGTTCGGGTTGATCGTCTGGAATTCGGGCGCGAACTGCTCGTTCTTGCCGATGTCGATCCTGTGGACCGCATAGGGCAGCCCGCAGGCCTCGAGCATGATCGCGACCTTGCGCCCGTTGGGCGTGGCCCAGGTGTAGAAATCGATCGCCATCTTCCGCTCCCTCCCCGCCCGCGCGCGCAGGCGCCGTTGCGCTCCGGCGCCGGTTCGCCGCCGCGCGCCCGGGCCACGGCCATGGCCGCAAGCCCGCCTGTCCCGTCCGCGCCAAGGCGCGTCCGTCCTCCGCCCCGTCCCGGCCGCGCCAGCGCGCGGCGCGGGCCGCGCGGGCGGCCGGATCAGCCGCCGACGCGGTCCTCGCGCGGCATCGCCGCATAGGGATGCACGGCGCCGGGCAGCTTGAGAAAACGCTCGGCCCAGGCACGCACATTCGGCCAGCGCGCGATCTCGATCCCGGCCTCGTCGGCGAGCGCCACGGTCGGGAAGATCGCGATGTCGGCGACGGTCGGCCGCGGCCCGGCGATGAACTTGCTGTTGCCGAGGTGATGATCGAGGAAGTCGAGCGCCTGCTGCGCGCGCGTCGCGACGAAGGCGACGACGTCGTCGGGCTGCTTGTAGCGCGGGAAACGTTTCATGCTGCGCAGCATGGCCAGGGCCGACATGCGGTCCTGGTCCCATTGCAGCCATTCCTCGACGCGGATCTCCTCCGCCGCGCTGCGGCCGAGGAACTGGTCGTAGGCATCGGCGAGGTAGTGGAGGATCACGTTCGACTGCGCGACGTGATGGCCCTCGTGCTCCAGCACCGGCACCTGGCCGAAGCGGTTGCGGGCGAGGAATTCCGCGGTCTTCTGCGCGCCCCCGGAAAGATCGACATGGCGGTAGTCGAAATCGACGCCCATCATGGCCAGCGCCAGCCCGACCTTGCAGGCCGGGATCGAGAGCCACATCCCGTGCAGCACCGGGCGCGCCGGGCGCCGCTCGGCCGGCGCTGCCGCCACCGCGGGTCCCTTGAGGATGCGCGCGCCGCGCGCCGCGCGCTTCGCGCTCTTCGCCGCCGCCTTGGCGATCGCGGGGGTCGCGGCGAGGATCTTGCGCGACCTGGCGGCCGGGGCCTTGCGCGCGGCGGGCTTCTTCGCCGCGGGCGCCTTGGCGGCGGGCTTCTTCGCCGCCGCCTTCGGCCGCGCCGCGGATTTCGCCGCCGTCTTCTTCGCCTTAGCCATCTGTTTTTCGCCTTTCAGCCCGCGAGCTTCTTCCTGAGGACTTCGTTGACGGCGGCGGGGTTCGCCTTGCCGCCCGTGGACTTCATCACCTGGCCCACGAACCAGCCGAACAGCGCCTGCTTGCCGCCGCGATATTCCGCGACCTTCGCCGCGTTCTCGGCGATCACCTTGTCGATCGCCGTCTCGATGGCGCCGGTATCCGTCACCTGGCGCAGGCCGCGCTCCTCGACGATCGCGGCGGCGTCCTTGCCGGTCTCGACCATGAAGCCGAAGACGTCCTTGGCGATGCGCCCGGAGATGGTGTCGTTCTCGATCAGGTCCAGCAGCCCGGCAAGCTGTCTGGCCGAGACCGGCGAGGTCGCGATGTCGCGGCCCAGGCGGTTGAGCGCGCCGAAGAGCTCGACGATGACCCAGTTGGCGGCGAGCTTGGGGTCCTTGCGGCCCTTCGCCACCGTCTCGAAGAACTCCGCGTTCTCCTTCTCGGCGACCAGAACGCCGGCGTCGTAAGGCGTCAGCTTGTAGTCGGCGACGAAGCGCGCCTTCTTCGCGTCCGGCAGTTCGGGAAGATTCGCGCGCACCTCCTCGATCCACTTGCGGTCGAGGACGAGCGGCAGCAGATCGGGATCGGGGAAATAGCGGTAGTCGTGCGCGTGCTCCTTCGAGCGCATCGGGCGCGTGACGCCCTTGGCGCTGTCGAACAGCCGCGTCTCCTGGCGGATCGTGCCGCCGCCCTCGATCACCTCGACCTGGCGGCGCGCCTCGTACTCGATCGCCTGCATGACGAAGCGGATCGAGTTGATGTTCTTGAGCTCGCAGCGCGTGCCCAGATCGCCGCCCGGCCGGCGCACCGACACGTTGGCGTCGCAGCGCAGGCTGCCCTCCTCCATGTTGCCGTCGCAGGTGCCGAGATAGCGGACCAGCGCGCGCATCTTGCGCATATAGGCGCCGGCCTCCTCGGGCGAGCGCATCTCGGGCTTGGAGACGATCTCCATCAGCGCGACGCCGGCGCGGTTGAGGTCGATATAGGTCTTCTGCGGATGCTGGTCGTGGATCGACTTGCCGGCATCCTGCTCCAGATGCAGGCGCTCGATGCCGATGCGCCGGGTCTCGCCGCCGGGCAGATCGATGTCCAGATGCCCCTCGCCCACGACCGGCTGCTTGTACTGCGAGATCTGATAGCCCGCGGGCAGGTCGGGGTAGAAATAGTTCTTGCGGTCGAAGACCGAGACCTCGTTGATCGTGGCGTTGAGGCCCAGCCCGGTCTTCACCGCCTGCTCGACGCAGGCGCGGTTGATCACCGGCAGCATGCCCGGGAAGCCCGCGTCGACGAAGCTGACCTGGGCGTTGGGCTCGGCGCCGAACTCGGTCGAGGCGCCTGAGAACAGCTTGGCCTTCGAGATGACCTGGGCGTGGACCTCGAGGCCGATCACGATCTCCCAGGGGCCGGTCTTGCCGTCGATGATCATGGGTCAGGCTCCCGGACGCGCCGAAAACCCGGCGGCGCCTTCCAGCACATGCGAAACCGCGAAAAGCGTCTCCTCGTCGAAGGCGCGGCCGATCAGCTGCAGCCCCAGCGGAAGACCCTCATGCGACAGGCCGGCGGGAACCGAGATACCGGGCAGGCCGGCGAGATTCACCGTCACCGTGAAGACGTCGTTGAGATACATGGCGACCGGGTCGTCCATCTTCTCGCCCATCGCGAAGGCGGCCGAGGGCGCGGTCGGCGTCAGGATGACGTCGCATTTCGCGTAGGCCTCGGTGAAATCCTGCGCGATCAGCGCGCGGACCTTCTGCGCCTTGAGGTAATAGGCGTCGTAATAGCCCGCCGACAGCACATAGGTGCCGATCAGGATGCGGCGCCGCACCTCGGCGCCGAAGCCGGCGGCGCGGGTATTCTCGTAGAGTTCCTCGATCGAGTTGCCGGGCACGCGCAGGCCGAAGCGCACGCCGTCGTAGCGCGCCAGGTTCGACGAGGCCTCGGCGGGCGCGACGATGTAATAGGTGGGCAGCGCGTATTTCGTGTGCGGCAGCGAGATATCGACCGGCTCGGCGCCGGCGTCGCGCAGCCAGGCGATCCCCTGCTGCCAGAGCCGCTCGATCTCCGACGGCATGCCCTCCAGCCGGTATTCGCGCGGAATGCCGAAGCGCAGGCCCTTGAGGCTGCGGCCCAGCGCCGCCTCGTAATCTGGGACCGGGCGCGGCACCGAGGTCGAATCCTTCGGATCGTGCCCGGCCATCGCGCCGAGCAGGATCGCGGTGTCGCGCACGTCGCGGGCGATCGGGCCGGCCTGGTCGAGCGACGAGGCGAAGGCGACGATGCCCCAGCGCGAGCAGCGGCCATAGGTCGGCTTGATCCCGACCACGCCGCAGAACGCGGCGGGCTGGCGGATCGAACCGCCGGTATCGGTGGCGGTGGCGCCCATCGCGATGCGCGCGGCGACCGCGGCGGCCGAACCGCCCGAGGAGCCGCCGGGCACGAGGTCGCGATCGTCGTCGCGGCGCTTCCACGGGTTCTTCACGCCGCCGAAGGCCGAGGTCATGTTCGACGAGCCCATCGCGAACTCGTCCAGATTGGTCTTGCCCAGCATGACCGCGCCGGCGTCCCAGAGATTGCGCGACACCGTGCTTTCGTAGGGCGGGCGGAACCCCTCCAGGATGCGGCTGGCGGCCGTGGTCTGCACGCCCTTGGTGCAGAACAGGTCCTTGATCCCCAGCGGGATGCCTTCGAGCGCCCCGACCTTGCCGCCGGCAAGCCGCGCGTCGCTGGCGGCGGCCATTTCGAGCGCCGCCTCGGGCGTGGCGAGGATGAAGGCGTTGAGGTCCTTGTGGCGCTCCATCGCGGCGAGATGCGCCGTCGCCAGCTCGCGGGCGGTGAAATCGCGCGCCGCCAGCCCCTTGCGGGCGGCGGCGATCGACAGGTCGGTGAGGTCGGCGGGCGCGCTCATTCGATCACCTTCGGCACCACGAAGAACGCGCCATCGCCGAGCTGGATGCGGTCGGCGGCGTTGCGGGTGACGTCGTCGGCATAGCCGCCGTCGGTCACCGCATCCTGGCGCTGCGCCAGGACATGGGCGACGACCGAGGTCATCGGCGCGACCTTGGCGGTGTCGACCTCGCCGAGCTGCTCGATCCAGCTCATGATCGATTGCAGCTCGCCGGCCATCTTCTCGAGATCGGCTTCGGGAAGCTTGATGCGCGCCAGCGTGGCGACACGGGCCACCGTGGCTTTGTCGAGCGACATGCGGTATCCATCCGGGCGTTGAGGAAAGCGGGCCGGCCGGGCCCGCCGCAGCGCGCGGAACCTACAACTCTCCCATGCCCGTCTGCAACCCGAGCGACCTGCCGCGGCTGATCGCCCGTCGGACAAGGCTGATGGCCTTCGACGTCGGCACGCGGACCATCGGTCTGGCGGTCAGCGATCCCGCGCTTGGCTTCGCGGCGCCGGCCGGCACGATCCGCCGCACGCGCTGGCGCGAGGAGGCCGCACGCATCGCCGAGCTGGTGGCCTATTGGGGCGTCGGCGGCTACGTGGTCGGGCTGGCGCTCAACATGGACGACAGCGAGGGACCCAGCGCCCAGCGCTGTCGCGCCTTCGCGCGCAACCTGCTCGCCGCCGCCGACCTGCCGCTGGCGTTCTGGGACGAGCGGCTGAGCACGCATGCCGCCGAGGAGGCGATGCGCGCGGCCGGCGCGCGCCGGGACCGCCTGTCGCGCGACATCGACAGCGCCGCCGCGACGGTGATCCTGCAGGACATGCTCGACGCGCTGCGCCGCGGCGCGCCGCCGGGTGGCGGCGGCGTAGCGCCGGCGGACTAGTCCCGAGGGTGCGCTTGCTGGGGCGCGGCGACGGGGGGTAAAAGCGCGGACATGACCTCGACAGGCCCGAGCCAGCGGCGCGACGGCGCGCGCTCCGAACATCGCCACATCCTTGGCATCGAGGGCATGTCGCCGCAGGACATCGACCAGTTGCTCGATCTCTCGGATGCCTATGTCGAGCAGAACCGCGCGAGCGAAAAGAAATCGAACCTGCTGCGCGGGCGCACGGTGATAAATCTGTTCTTCGAGAACTCGACGCGTACGCGCACGTCGTTCGAACTGGCGGGCAAGCGCCTGGGCGGCGACGTCATCAACATGTCGGCCGAATCCTCCTCGGTGAAGAAGGGCGAGACGCTGATCGACACCGCGATGACGCTCAACGCGATGCTGCCCGACGTGCTGATCGTCCGCCATCCCGACTCGGGCGCGGTCAAGCTGCTCTCCGAGAAGGTCGCCTGCGCGGTCATCAACGCGGGCGACGGCACGCATGAACACCCGACCCAGGCGCTGCTCGATGCGCTCGCGATCCGCCGGCGGCGCGGGCGGCTGGCCGGGCTGCGGGTCGCGATCTGCGGCGACATCCTGCATAGCCGCGTGGCGCGTTCGAACATCCATC
>JBIKXN010000186.1:0-6953 GCA_044355765.1 Alphaproteobacteria bacterium | reverse complement strand
TTCAAGGAGGGCCGGCGCGCATCGTCGGCCGGCCGGCCATGCCCGGTCTCGCGTCCCGTCCCGGCATCGGTTTATATGGCGCCATGCCTGTCTCCATGTCTCCTCCGGCCGCGCGATGAGCGCGCAGGCCAAGCTGGCCACGGCGTTGCGCGCCGCGCTTGCGGCGCTCGAGCGCGGCGACGCCGCGGCCACGACGGCGGAGCTCGACCGCGCCGGCCGCATCGCGCCTGCGCATCCCGATCTTCTGCATCTGCGCGGCATGCTGGCGATGCGCGGCGGCAAGAGCGACGCGGCGATCGGCTGGTTCCGGCGTGCGGTCGAGGTCGCGCCGCGCACCGCGCTCTACTGGAACAATCTGGGCTATGCGTACCGCGCCGCCGGCGATCTGCCGCAGGCCGAGGCCGCGCTGATGCGCGCCATCGCCTTGCAGCCCGGCTATGGCGCCGCGCACAACAATCTCGGGGCCACGCTTGCGTCGCGCGCGGCGTACGAGGCCGCCGCCGCCTGCTTCGAGACCGCCGCCGCGCTCGCCGGCGGCGCGGGCGGCGCCTATGAGGACGCGCGGTTCAACCACGCGCGCGCGATGCTCTGTCTCGGGCGGTTCGAGCGCGGCTGGGACGATCACCGGTTCCGGGCCTCGCGTCCCGGCGCGCTCGAGCATCAGCGGCTGCCGACGGATCTCTCCGGCATGCGTCTGGGATTGCGCGGCGAGCAGGGGATAGGAGATCAGATCTTCTTCCTGCGCTTCGCGCGGCTGGCGGCGGCGCGCGGCGCCGAGCTGGGTTTTTCGGGCGACCCGCGCCTCGCCGGCATGCTCGCGCGCGCCGGGATCCCGCCGCTTCAGGCCGCCGCGGATCGCACCCTGGCGGTGGGCGACCTGCCCTGGGCGCTGGGCTGCGGCGATCACGACATCCCCGACCCGTTGCGCCTGCCGCCGCTGCCCGAGCGCCTGCGCGAGGCCATGGCGCTGATAGCCGATCTGCCGCGCCCGGTGACCGGCGTCGCATGGCGCGCCGGCGGCGTGAAGGGCGGCGACGACACCACCAAGCTGGTCGACCCTGGTCGCCTCGGACGCGCGCTGCGCGCCGTCGGCGGCACCGTCGTCAGCGTCCAGCGCGCCGCGCGGCCCGACGAGCAGGCCGCCTTCGCCCAGGGTCTCGGCGCGTCCGTGCGCGACTTTTCCGCCGTGAACGGCGATCTCGAGGCCGCGCTCGCGCTGATGGCCACGCTCGATTTCCTCGCCGGCGTGAGCAGCGCCAATGTCCATCTGCGCTGCGGCGTCGGCCGCGATTCGGACATCCTGGTGCCGTTTCCGATGGATTGGCGCTGGCGCGGCGCCGCCGACGGCGGCCCGCCCTGGTATCCCGGCTGTTCCGCGTACCGGCAGGGCAGCGACGGCGATTGGGACAGGCCGCTCGCCGCGCTCGAACGATCGCTTGCCGCCCGCGCCGGCGCGGCGCGCGCGGCGCGCATGGATCCCACCGCATGACCCGCGCCGCGGGAACCGTGAAACCCGGACGCGGAACCGCGCCGCCGCCGGCGACGCGCGCCGAGGCCCTCGCCGCGACCCTGGCGGCGGCCATCACCGCGGGCCGGCTGCCGCCGGGCATGGCGCTCGAGGAGGAGAAGCTGGCGGCGGCCCATGCCGTGTCGCGGACCCCGGTGCGCGAGGCGCTGCGCCTGCTCGCCGCCACCGGCCTGGTCGAGCAGCGGCCGCGGCGCGGCGCCGTCGTCGCCTGGCCCGATGCGCGCCGCCTCGCGCAGATGTTCCAGGCGATGGCCGAACTCGAGGCCGTGTGCGCGGGGCTGTGCGCGCGCGCGATGGGCGCCAAGGCGCGCAAGGCGCTGGCCGCGCGCCATGCCGCGATGGGCCGGCTCGCCGCCGCCGGGCGCGTCGACGCCTACAGCGCCGCCAACGTGGCGTTCCACGAAGCGCTCTATGCCGGCGCCGGCAACGCCTATCTGGCCGAACTGGCCGGCGCGACGCGGCGGCGCCTCGCCCCGTTCCGCGCCGCCCAGCTGGGCGGCGCCGAACGGCTCGCCGCCTCGCATGCCGAGCATGGCGCGATCGTCGCCGCGATCCTGGCGGGCGACACCGTGCGCGCCTCGGCCGCGACGCGCGCCCATCTCGCCGCCACCGAAGGCGCCTGGGGCGTGATGGCCGGGGCGCCGTAGCCAGCGGGGGCTGACCCGCGCGCAAACCGCAGGCATCTGCTCGCTGCCGCCGCCCTTTTTGTATGCAGAATTGTATACAAATTGGGTCCGCGCCGGGGTCGCAGCGGCGGCACGGCTCTTGCTGAGCAGGGGTCATGTCCACGTCCCAGGCAGACCTTCGCGAACTCGCGTTCAGCCGCGACGTGCTCCATTGCGCCTATGCGGCAGGCGTGCAGCCGCTCGCCGTGCTCGACGAGGCGCAGCGCCGTCTCGCGGCGGCCGCCGATCCGGGGATCTTCCTCGACCTGACGCCATGGCCCGCGCTCGAGGCCGCCGCCGCCGCGCTCCCGCCCTTCGATCCGGGGCGCTTTCCGCTCTGGGGCCTGCCGGTCGCGATCAAGGACAACATCGCGCTCGCCGGACGTCCGATGACCGCAGCCTGCCCGGGTTTCGCGCATGTGCCGACGGCCGATGCCGTCGCGGTGACGCGGTTGCGCGCTGCCGGCGCCATCGTTCTCGGCAAGACCAATCTCGACCAGTTCGCCACCGGCCTGGTCGGCGTGCGGACGCCCTATCCCGTGCCGCGCAACGCAATCGATCCGGCACGTGTGCCGGGCGGGTCGTCCTCCGGTTCGGCGGTCGCGGTCGCCCGGGCGATCGTCTGTCTGGCGCTCGGCACCGATACAGCGGGCTCCGGCCGCGTGCCCGCCGCGCTCAACGGCATCGTCGGCCTCAAGCCTTCGGTCGGCGCGATCCCGACCCGCGGCGTTGTGCCCGCCTGCCGCAGCCTCGACTGCGTCTCCGTCTTCGCGACCACGGTCGACGACGCCTGGACCGCCTATCGCGTCCTGGCCGCGGAGGATCCCGACGATCCGTTCAGCCGCCCGATCGCGTGGCGCGAGCCAGGCGTCCCGCCGCGCCGGATCGCGGTGCCGCGCCCGGAGGATCTCCATCTCGACGACGCGCCGGCGCGCGCGGCATGGGCGGCAGCGCGCGCACGCCTGCCCGCGGCCGCCGAGGCCGATATCGCGGATCTGCTCGACGCCGCCCGGCTGCTCTACGACGGGCCTTGGATCGCCGAGCGCGCCGTCGCCTTCGGCGGCTTCGCGGCGGCGAATCCCGGCGCGCTCCATCCCGTGACGCAGCGCATCCTGGACGGCGCCGCGCGTTTCTCCGCCGCCGACGCGTTCGCCGGGCTGCACGCGCTCGCCGGATACCGGCGCGCGGCCGAGCGGTTCTTCGCGCGCCACGACGCGCTCGTGGTGCCCTCGGTGCCATGCTTTCCGACGCTCGCCGAGCTCGAGGCCGATCCGCTCGGACCCAACGCGCGTCTGGGCATCTACACCAACTTCGTCAACCTGCTCGATCTTGCGGCGATCGCGGTGCCGGGCCCGGCGCGGCCCGACGGGTTGCCCGCAGGGGTCACGTTCATCGGACCGCGCGGATCCGACGCGGCGCTGGCCGCGCTCGGCGCGCAATTCGAGGCGACGGTCGCGCGCCGGGCGGGGGCCGCAGCATGATGATCGAGATCGTAGTCGTCGGCGCGCATCTCTCCGGGCTGGCGCTCAACCACGAACTGGTGTCGCTGGGCGGCAGCTTCGGGCGCGCCGTCCAGACGCAGCCGCTCTACCGGTTGCATGCGCTGGCGGGCGGTCCGCCCCGGCGGCCAGGCATGCTGCGCGTCGCCGCGGGCGGCGCCGCGATCGCGGCCGAGGTCTGGACCCTGCCCGACGCCGGGTTCGGCCGTTTCGTCGCGGGCGTGCCGTCGCCGCTGTGCATCGGCACGGTCCTGCTCGCCGACGGCACCTCGCCCAAGGGATTTCTCGTCGAGCCCGCCGGGCTCGGCGGCGCCGAGGACATCACCCGCTTCGGCGGCTGGCGCGCGTATCTCGCGTCGCTTGCCGCCGCGCCAACGCTCCAATCCCCGAAACCCCAGGAGGCCACCCCATGATTCGTCGCCGCAGTTTCGTCGCCGCCGGTTCCGCCGCGGTCCTCGCCGCCCCGCATGTCGCGCGCGCCCAGGCGGCGCGCACCGTCAAGATGGGCTCGCTCAGGCTCATCCACTCGATGACGCCGCATTTCTACCAGCGCTTCGCGCCGCCGGGCCTGACGATCGAGGTGATCACCTTCGACAGCCCGACCGACGGCAAGAACGCGGTCGTCACGCGCAGCGTCGATTTCGGCGGCTTCGGCATCGCCGCCGCGACGCTGGGGGCCGCGGCGGGCGAGCCCGTCGTGGTCGTCGGCGCCTTCTGCAACCGCGGCATGGGCGTGGTCGCGAAGAAGGGCGCGGGCATCAAGGACATCGCCGGGCTGCGCGGCAAGCGCGTCGGTATCTGGCCAGGCTCGACCCAGGAGGTGTTCATCATGGAACGCATCCGCCAGACCGGCATGACGATGCGCGACATAACCGCGGTGCGCGTGCCCTTCGGCGAGATGAACGCCATGCTCGCGCGCGGCGACATCGACGCCTATGTCGGCGCGGAGCCAGGTCCCGGCCTGTCGATCTCCTCGGGCGTCGGCGAACTCGTCGAGTACCCCTATGGCACCGCGATGGGCGGCCTCAACATGATCTTCGCGACCTCGGAGGCGATGATCGCCCAGGATCCGGCGCTGGTGCGCACCATGCTGGGCGTCCATCGCCGCGCCAGCGAGCACATGATGGCCAACCGCGCCGAGGTCGCCGAAGCGACCGTACGCATCCTAGGCGCGCCGCGCGCCGCGGTCGACCAGGCGCTCGCCGCGGACAACGTCGAATACACCTGGCGTCTGGACGACACCGTGCTGACCCAGGCGCGCGCCTACGCTCAGCAGATGCTCGAGCTCAAGCAGATCCGCGCGTTGCCCAATTTCGACACCTTCCTCAACCCGCGCTTCTCGCGCGAAGTCGCGATGTCCTGAGCGAGGGGACGATCCGGAGACAGCGCCGATGGCGACCGAAACCACCGGATCCGGCGGAGGGGCGGCGCTCGCGCGCCGCCTCCTCGGCGGATGGAAGGCGCTGATCGTCCCGGCGCTGCTGCTGCTCGCCTGGCATCTGGCGATCGCGGCGGGGATGAGCCGTCTCATCCCGTCGCCCGCCGAGGTCGCGCGCTACATGGTCGACTTCGCAGTCGGCGGGATCTGGGACGACGCCTTCTCGGCGACGCTGCACATCCACCTGCTGGCGTCGATGGGCCGCGTCTATGGCGGCTTCGCGCTGGCGGCGCTCGTCGCGGTGCCGCTCGGCCTGCTGATCGGGCGCAACGAATCGGTGCGCGCGCTGCTCGATCCCTTCCTGCAGATGATGCGGCCGATTCCGGTGACGGCCTGGCTGCCGCTGTCGATGATCCTGTTCGGGCTGGGGCCGCGCTCGGCCTTCTTCCTCGTCTTCCTCGGCGCCTTCTATCCGATCCTGCTCAACACCACCTTCGGCGTGCGCAGCGTCGATCGCCGCCTCTTCGAAGCCGCATCGATGCTGGGCTGCACCGGCTCGGCGCAGTTCTTCCGCGTCGTGCTGCCGGCTTCGCTGCCGTCGATCTTCACCGGGCTGCGGCTGGGGCTGGGCCTCGCCTGGTTCGTCATCGTCGTGGGCGAGATGACCGGCGTGCCGCAGGGGCTGGGAGCCGTGATCATGGACGGCCGCACGCTCTCGCGCACCGAACTCGTCATCTGCGGCATGATCGTGATCGGCATCGCGGGCTTCCTGTCCGATCGCTGCGTCGTCGCGGTCATGAACCGGCTCCTGCGCTGGAGCCCCTCGCACGTCGCATGAGACTTCGCATGGAAGAGATCCCCATCCTGGAACTGCGCGGCGTCGGCAAGACCTACGCGCTGAACGGCGCGCGCATCGAGGCGCTCGCCGGCGCGTCGCTGGTCGTGCGCAAGGGCGAGTTCGTCTGCCTGATCGGGGCCTCGGGCTGCGGGAAATCGACGCTGTTGCGCATCGTCGCAGGCTTCGAGCCGCCCAGCGCCGGCGAGGCGTTGATGTGGTCGAAGCCGATCGCCGGGCCGGCGCCCGATCGCGGGATGGTGTTCCAGGACTACGGCCTGTTCCCGTGGCTCACCGTGCGCCAGAACATCGGCTTCGGCCCGTCGTCGCGCGGACTGCATCGCGACCGCATCGCCGAGACGGTCGAGCGCTTCATCGACATGGTCGGTCTCGCGCGCTTCGCCGACGCTTTTCCCCATCAGCTGTCGGGCGGCATGAAGCAGCGCGTGGCGATCGCCCGCGTGCTCGCCAACGACGCCGACATCGTGCTGATGGACGAGCCCTTCGGCGCGCTCGACGCGATGACGCGCGAACGCCTCCAGGACGACCTGCTCGACATCTGGAAGACCACGGGCCTCACCGTCATCTTCGTCACCCACTCGATCGAGGAGGCGATCCTGCTCGCCGACCGCGTGGTGGTGATGGAGCCCGGACCTGGCCGCATCGCCGGCGAATATCGCGTCGAGCTGCCGCGGCCGCGCGACGTCGCATCGCCCGAATTCAACGCCGTGCGCCGCGAGCTCGGCGCGCGGCTGCACAGCCATCACGCCCGGAAGACGACGTGAGCGATCCCGCCTGCCGGCTGCGCTACACGGCGCCCTGGCAACGGCCGCGTCATGCGCTTCCCGGCGGCGGACGGCTGATCGTCTGGCCGGTGGTCAATGTCGAGCGCTGGTCGATCGCCAACCCGATGCCGCGTCAGGTCCTCGTTGCGCCGACCGGTGCCGCCCTGCAGCCCGATCTGCCGAACTGGGCCTGGCACGAATACGGGATGCGGGTCGGGTTCTGGCGGCTGCGCGCGATGTTTGCGGGTCTCGGGATCCGACCT
>JBIKXN010000003.1:0-22588 GCA_044355765.1 Alphaproteobacteria bacterium | reverse complement strand
CCCTGCTGGTCGAGTTCGGTCTGATCGGTCTGGCGGTCGCGGGGATGGCGGCGGCGATCGGCGGCGTCGCGTCGCAACTGCTGGTCACCGGCTATCTCGCCGTCGACTTCGCCTGGCTGCCGGGGACGATGCTGGGCGTGATTGCCGCGGCGGTGGCGGCGGTTATCGCCATCGGCCTCGCCGGCACCTGGCGCGCGCTGGGCCACAAGCCGGCCGAGACCTTGCGCGGCCTGTGACGGGCGCGCCTCGGCGCGGTGACGGAAAGACCTTAATTTTCCAAGGGGGAAAGCCGAATGCCCCGGCGGCGCGCTATTGAATTGCGCCGCCGCCTGCCCATATTCTCGGATGTCCCCGAACAGGGCATCGATGGGAGAAAATTTCGATGAACAATCCGTACCTGAACCAGACGGCTCCCGGCACGACCGCGGATGTCGCGATCGATTCGGGCCTGCGCGCGCACATGCTGCGCATCTACAACTACATGACCTCGGCGGTGCTGCTGTCGGGCATCGTCGCCTACCTGATCGTCAGCTCGCCGATGCTGACGAACCTGCTGATCAAGTCGCCGCTGCGCTGGGTGTTCATGCTCGCCCCGCTGGCCTTCGTGTTCATCATGGCGTGGCGCTTCGAGCGGATGTCGAAGGTGTCGCTGCAGGGCCTCTACTGGGCCTATGCGACCTGCATCGGCGTGTCCTTCGCCACGATCCTCTACGTCTACACCGGCGTCAGCGTCGCGCGTGCCTTCTTCATGGCGGCTGGCCTGTTCGCCGCGCTGAGCATCTACGGCTACACGACCAAGGCCGACCTGTCGAAGATCGGCACGCTGCTGATGGTCGGCTTGGTTGTGGTGGTCCTCGCCAGCATCGTGAACATCTTCCTCGGCTCGAGCGCCGTGCAGTTCGCGGTGTCGATCGTCGGCCTGCTGGTGTTCCTCGGCCTCACCGCCTGGGACACCCAGCGCATCAAGGACACGTATCTCGAGTACCGGGGTACGGAGGTCGAGGGCAAGATCGCGGTCATGGACGCGCTCGGGCTCTACATAAACTTCGTCGCCATCTTCCAGTTCCTGGTTTCGCTGGTCGGTCAGCGCGACGAGTGATGCGGCGGCTGCGCGGATCGATCCCGCGCGCAACCTGAGACGCGAACCCCGGCGGGGCGACCCGCCGGGGTTTTGCTTTTTGCGGCCCGGCGAAGCGATGGACACGCGGTGCGGTGCCGCCCATGCTCGGCTCTCCGCGGACACGGCGTCCGCATCAATCACCGCGGAACCCGGACATGGAACAGATCCCCGCCCAGATCGGCACGCCCGTCGACGAGATCGACACACCCGCCCTGGTCGTCGATCTCGACGCCTTCGAGCGCAATCTCGCGAAGATGGCGCGGTTGGCGCGGGAGGCCGGCGTGCGGCTGCGTCCCCACGCCAAGACGCATAAGTCGCCCGCGGTCGCGCTCCGCCAGATCGCCCATGGCGCGGTCGGCCAATGCGTGCAGAAGGTCGGCGAGGCGGAAGCGCTGGTGCGCGGCGGCGTGCGGGACGTGCTGGTCAGCAACGAGGTCTTCGGCGCGCAGAAATTCCGTCGCCTGGCCGCGCTCGGTCGCGAAGCGACCGTGGCCGTGTGCTTCGACGCCGCCGAACAGGTCGACCAGGCCTCGCAGGCGGCGCGCGACTTCGGCGTGTCGCTGGGCGGGCTGGTCGAGATCGAGGTGGGCATGAAGCGCTGCGGCGTCGCGCCGGGCGCGCCAGCGGTCGAGCTCGCGCAGCGCATCGCCGCCGCGCCAGGCCTGGTCTTCAAGGGGATCCAGGCCTATCACGGCACCGCGCAGCACATGGCCACGCATCACGAGCGCGTCGATGCCATCCGCAGCGCGGCCGAGGCGGTGCGCATGACGCGCGACGCGCTCGCCGCCGCCGGTCTCGCCTGCGCGATCGTCGGCGGTGCCGGCACGGGTACGTTCCGCCAGGAGGCGGCGAGCGGCCTGTGGAACGAACTGCAGGTCGGATCCTACGCCTTCATGGACGCCGAGTACGCCGCGATCGGCGACGAGCGCGGCGCCAACCGATACACCGAATTCGAGCACAGCCTCTTCGTGCTCGCCTCCGTGATGAGCGCGCCGGCCGCGGACCGCGTGGTCGTCGATGCCGGTCTCAAGTCCTTCAGCATGGAAAAGGGCCCGCCCTGGGTCCATGGCCGGCCTGGACTGGAGGCCTATGGGGTCTCGGACGAGCACGCCCGCATCCGGGTAGGTGCCGTCCCCACGCCGCGCCTGGGCGAAAAGCTGATGCTGATCCCCGGCCATTGCGACCCGACGATCAACCTCCACGACTGGTATGTCGGCATCCGCAACGGCCGCGTCGAGGCGATCTGGCCGATCGCGGCGCGTGGGGCGAGTGCCTGACGGTGGGGTGAAGCTGCCGCGCGAAGCTCCGCGCGCAGGGGAGGAAGCGTCAGGACGAGCGGCGTCGCGCGCGATGGCGGAGATGCTCCGACCTTCAGATCGCCGCTCGTGAACCGCCTCCCACTACTGCTGACCAAGCATCGGTGCCCCCCTTGTCCTGCTGGAACACGGGCACCGTAGCGGCCGCGCTGCACAGGGCCCTGGCCTTCGGTCAGCGGCCCTGCGATCTGCGCTCCCCGCCGTCGGTGGGCGGCCTAAATCGCGGGGCGTGGGGGTCGTGTCGTAATGCCATCGGCCACCGGGCGGCGCCACGACTCGACTTTTGATTAACCATAGCCTACGTCTAAACGGCGGTCTGATCCCAACGAATACTTTCAATGCTGGAGTTCGAGGCATGATTTTCGGGGATTCGAGCTGGGGTTACCTGCCGCCGGAGGCGCCGCCGCTGACGCTCGGCTGTCTGCTCGAGCCAGGTTCCCTGACGCAGCGCCTGGTGGCGAGCGGGCGCGTGTTCACGGTGCGGGTGCTCGCTTTCGGTCCGCATGTCGCGGCCGAGGACGAAGTCGCGTTTCTCGGCCTGGCTCCCGGCGATGGCCTGATGGCGCGCCATGTCGCGCTTGAACTGGACGGCACGGCGGTGGTCGTGGCGCGCAGCATATGCCGCATCGGCTGCCCGGTCTGGGGTCCGGTCCTCGATCGCGGCGGCCGGTCGCTGGGGCTGACCCTGTTTTCCGGCACGTTGCCTATCGGCCGCAGCGAGATCGAGTTCGCCCTGCCCGCCGCGGGGCATCCCCTGCACGACCTGCTGGAGCAGTGCGTGGGGCCAAGCGCCCCCCGTCCGGCCCGCCGCTGCCTGTTCGTGCTCGACGAAGCGCCGCTGGGCGTGCACGAGGTCTTCCTCCCGGCACTGGAGGGCAGCCTCGCCGCCGCGCCGATCGCGCGGACGGCGTGAGGCGCGCGCTCAGAACCGGATCACCTGACGCAGGGTCCTGGCGTCGGCGAGGCGGTCGAAGGCGGCGTTGATGTCGTCGAGGGCCAGCGTCTCGCCGAGCAACCGGTCCACCGGCAGCCGGCCGCGGCGGTAGAGTTCGACATAGCGCGGGATGTCGCGCGCCGGCACGCAGGAGCCGACATAGCTGCCCTTGAGCGTGCGTTCCTCCGCGACCAGCGTCACCGGAGGCAGGGCCAGGCGCTGCGCGGGATGGGGCAGGCCGGCGGTCACCGTCGTGCCGCCGCGCCGCGTCGCCGCCCAGGCGAGTTCCAGCGCCTTGGCCGATCCCGCCATCTCGAACGCGAAATCGACGCCGCCCCCGGTCAGTGCGCGCACCTGTTCGGCGGCGTCGTCGGCGCCGCCGTCCACCGTGTCGCTGGCGCCGAGCGACAGGGCGGTCTCGCGCTTCGCCTTCTCCAGATCGACCGCGACGATGCGCGCCGCGCCGCAGGCGACGGCGCCGAGCAGGGCCGCGAGACCGACGCCGCCCAGCCCGATCACCGCGACGCTGGAGCCGGGCGCGATGCGCGCGGTGTTCGCGACCGCGCCGACGCCCGTCAGCACGGCGCAGCCGAACAGCGCCGCCTCGACCGCCGGCAGGTCCCGCGGCACCTTGACCAGCGAGCGCCGCGAGACGACCGCCCGCTCGGCGAAGGCCGACACGCCGAGATGATGGTGGATCGCCGCGCCGTCGCGCGCGATCCGCCGCCCGCCCGCGAGCATCTCGCCGGCGCCGTTGGCGCGCGCCGCGGGCTCGCACAGCGCGGGCCGGCCCTCGAAGCACGGCCCGCAGCAGCCGCAGCTCGGCACGAAGACCATGACGACGTGGTCGCCCGGCGCGAGGTCGTCGACGCCCTCGCCGAGCGTCTCGACGATCCCAGCGGCCTCGTGGCCCAGCGCCATCGGCGTCGGGCGCGGCCGGTCGCCGTTGATGACCGACAGGTCCGAATGGCAAAGGCCGGCGGCGGCGATCCGCACCAGCACCTCGCCGCGCCGCGGCGGCGCCAGCTCGACATCCGCGATCGCGAGCGGCCGCGACGCCGCGTAGGGGCGGGGTCTGCCCATCTCCTCCAGGATCGCTGCGCGCGTTCGCATTCGCGTGCCTTTCTCCGCCGGGCGGCGGTCAGTCGAGCTTGAAGCCGCGGGCGCGCACGAAGGCGCCGAAATCCCGGCGTTGCGGCTCGGCATAGTGGCGCGCTTTCTCTTCCGACCAGCCATAGCGCGTCGCGGTGCCGAAGCGCGCGGTGTCGCGCTGGCGGCGATAGGGGCGGATCGCCTCGCGCCGCGCATCGTAGCCGTCGACCAGCGCGCATGCGTCGCCGTCGTCGAAGCGTTCGCGGTGCAGCGTCGCCGCCAGCGGCAGGCGCGGGCTGATCGCGCCGCCATCGGCGGGCCAGCCCAGCGTGAGGCCCGCGACCGGGAACACGAGCGGCGGCAGGCCGAGGAGGTCGCTCGCGGCCTCGGGGGCGTTGCGGATCTGGCTGATCGGGCAGCAGCCCAGTCCGGCCGCCTCGACCGCGGCCACCAGCCAGGCCAGGACGATGGCGGCGTCGACGCTGGCATTGAAGAAGGCGTCGAGATGGTCGTTGGCGAAGGGATGGCCGCGCCAGTCGTGAAGCTGCCGCTGCCGGCGATGATTGCCGCAGACGACTATCCAGACCGGCGCGCCGGCCATCCACGGGTCGCCGCCGCACAGCGCCGTCAGCCGCGCGCGCGTTTCCGGTGCGCGGACCACGACCAGATCGCGCTGCTGCAGATCGCTCTTGGTCGGCGCGCTCAGCGCGGCGGCGCAGACCAGGTCGACGAGCGCCTCGGCGACAGGGCGGTCGGCATAGGCGCGGATGACGCGGTGCGCGGCGAGGGCGGCGAGGCGCTCCACCGCCTCCTGCGGCGCGGCGGCGGCGAGCTCTCCGGCATCGCCGAAGCGCCGGTCGAGATCGGCTGCGAGCGCCCGGCGCGCGTCGTCGGTCATGGCGAGGGGGACGCCGCCATCACACGCAGCGCCCGCCATCGACCTCGAGAGCGGTGCCGGTGATGAACCCGGCCTCGTCCGAGCAGAGATAGAGCGCCGCGTTGGCGATGTCCTCGGGCAGCGACAGTCGCCCGAGCGGCACGCTGGCCTTGAACCGCGCGCGGTTCTCCGGCGTGTCGCCGCCCATGAAATCGGCCAGCATCGCGGTCTCGCCGGCGACGGGGCACAGGCAGTTGACGCGGATCCGGTCGGGCGCGAATTCGACCGCCATCGACTTGGTCAGCGTGATCGCCGCCCCCTTCGAGGCGTTGTAGACGCTGAGGCCCGGTCGCGGCCGCAGCCCCGCGGTCGAGGCGGTGTTGAGGATGACGCCGCCGCCCTGGCGCCGGAACACCGGCACCACGGCGAGCGCGGCGAGGTAGATCGCCTTCACGTTGACCGCGAAGATGCGGTCGAAGGCCGCCTCGTCGACGGTCAGCATCGACTGGTTGCGATGCGTGAAGCCGGCGTTGTTGACCATGATGTCGATGCGGCCGAAGGCATCGAGCGCCGCGGCCGTCAGCGCCGCGACATCGGCCGATTTCGCGACGTCGGCGCGGCGAAAGACGGCGTCGCCGCCGGCGGCGCGGATCGCGTCCGCGACGCGTTGGCCGTTGGTCGCGTCGATGTCGTTGACCACGACGCGCGCGCCTTCCGCGGCGAAGCGCCGCGCCATGCCCTCACCGAAACCGGAACCCGCGCCGGTGATGATCGCAACCTTTTCCTGAAGCCGCATCCTGTCCCCCCTCCGCCCGAGCCGGACCGCAGGATCGCCGAGCGGCATGGTCACCCGCAAGTTCCGCCCGCAACGTCACCCCCGCAACTTCCCGTTGGCGCGGACCCGGGGACCGACGCATGATCGCGCGATGAGCGATCCGGTCACCCACGACATCTCCAGCCTCGAGCGGCTTCTGGCCTTGTTCGGGCCGACGAGCGCGATCGCCGCCGCGAAGGCGATCCCCCGGCTGGACGTCCATTGCCGCAACTTCATCGCGCTGTCGCCATTCCTGGTCATCGGCTCTTCGGACCGCGAGGGCCGGGCCGACACGAGCCCGAAGGGCGATCCGCCTGGTTTCGTGCGCGTGCTCGACGACCGCACGCTCGCCATTCCGGACCGGCCGGGCAACAACCGCCTCGACACGCTGCGCAACATTCTCGAGAACCCCGAGGTCGCCGCGATCTTCTTCGTGCCCGGCGTCGACGAGACGCTGCGCGTCAACGGCCGGGCCCGCCTGACCACCGACCCCGACCTGCTCGCGACCATGTCGGTCCAGGGCAGGATGCCGACGCTGGCGATCGTGATCGCGGTGCGCGAGGCCTATCTGCACTGCGCCAAGGCACTCAAGCGCAGCCGGCTCTGGGATCCGGCCGGTCGGGTCGAGCGCGGCGCGCTGCCGAGCCTCGGGCGCATGGTCCACGACCAGATCCGCCCGGCCGAGGATGTCGCGGCGATAGAGGAGCGTATCGAGCGGTCCTATCGCGACCGGCTCTACTGAAGCGGCCGCGCCGGCGCCGCAGCGATCCCGCCACCAGGAGCGACCACATGCCCATCGCCGACGACACGATCATCGCCGCGCTGCGCGCGGACGGCAGCCTCGCCGACATCGCGCGGGCGCTCGGCGCCGATGCCGCCGAACTCGCCGCCGCGCGGGACGCATTCCTGGCCGAGCGCGCCAGGATCCCCGACATGCGGATCGCCGCGGCGGTGCGCGCGCCGGTCGAGATCCTGCGCGACCGCAGCGGCGTGCCGCATGTCTGGGGCACGACGACCGAGGACGTCTATTTCGGTCTGGGCCTCGCGATGGCGCAGGACCGGCTGTGGCAGATGGACCGTCTGCGCCGCCGCGCGCTTGGCCGTCAGGCGGAGATCCTGGGCCCGGCCTATGTCGCCTCCGACAGCGCGCATCTGACGGTCGGGATCGATCTGATCGCGGCGCGCGAGCCGGCGCTGATCGACGGCCGGACCTTCGAGACGCTGGCGGCCTTCGTCGCCGGCATAAACCGCGGCATCGAGACGATGTCCGCGCGTCTGCCGATCGAATTCGCGCTGCTCGGCTACGCGCCGGCGCCGTTCGCGGTCGCCGACGTCGTCGCCATCGCGCGCGGCTTCTGGTGGTCGCTCAACGGCCGCATCGATCGCCTTCTGGCCGCGGAGTGCGCGCGGCTGTTCCCGGCGGCGCTGCGGACCGAATTCCTGACCCCCGAGGCGTCGGAGAATCTGGTGCTTCCCGATGGCGGCTCGCTCGCCGCCGGCAGCGACGCCGATACCGGTTCGAACAACTGGGCGATCGCCGGACGCCGCGCGCCCGGCGGCAAGGCGATCCTGGCCGGCGATCCGCACCAGCCCTTCTGGGTGCCGTCGAGCTGGTACGAATACGCGCTGCACGGACCCGAGGACGACGCCGCGGGCGCCGGCCATCCCGGCTTTCCCGGGATGTGGTGGGGAAGCAATGGCACGGTCGCCTGGGCGATCACCAACAACATGGCGTCCACCCGCGATCTTTATCGCGAGCATGTCGATCCCGCCGATCCGGGACGCTATCGCGACGGCGACGTCTGGCGCCGCTTCGAGACGCGCCGCGTCGAGATCCCCGTGCGCGGCGCGGCGGCGCGGACGCTGGAGATCCGCGCGACGACGCGCGGTCCGGTCGTCAACGCGCTGCTGCCCGCCTTCGCGGAGGAGGGGGACCCGCCCCTGTCGCTGCGCTGGGTCGGGCACGAGCATCTCGACGACCTGCGCGCCAGCATCGCGGTCTCGCGGTCCAGGGACTGGGGCGCGTTCCGCACCGCGCTGCGCGACTGGTCGGTGGCGGTGTTCAACTTCGTCTACGCCGATGCCGAGGGCAACGTGGGCTATCAGATGTCCGGCCGGATCCCCGTGCGCGGCCGCATCCATTACGGGTATCGCGACGCAGCCGAACCCGCCGATCGCTGGACCGGGTACATCCCCTTCGATGGCATGCCGCGCAGCTACAATCCCGCGCGCGGCTACGTCGCCTCGGCCAACCAGCGCATCGTGCCGGCCGACTATCCGCATCCGATCTACGGCGCCTATTCGCAGGGCCATCGCGGGATCCGCCTCGATCAGGCGCTGGATGCCGCCGACGGCGCCACCCCGGCGGCGACGGTAGCGCTGCAGAACGACGTCAAGAGCGTGCGCGCGGAGCGGCTGTGCCCGCGCATCGTGGCGCTGCTCGCCGGTTCCGGCGACGCGGATTGCGAGCTGCTGGCGACGGCGCTCGCCGCCTGGGATCGGCAGCAGACCTGCGCCAGCGACGCGCCGACCCTGTTCGAGACCTTCATGTTCCACTGGCAGCGGCGCGTCCTCGCCGAACATGTCCCGGCGCGGCTGCTCGACACGGCGATGCAGCAGACGGGCCTGTGCGCGGTCCTGCTCGAGCAGCCCGAGCGCGCCTATTTCCGCGCCGGCGCAACCCGCGACGTCGCGCGGGACGTCGCGCGCGAGGCCCTTGCGACGCTGCGCGCGCGGCTCGGGACGGACCGCAAGGCCTGGCGCTGGGGCCAGTTGCATCGCGCGCATTGGCGCCATCCGCTGTCGACGTCGGGCGCGACCGACGCCTTCGACATCGGACCGGCCGAGGTCGATGGCGGATCGCATACCGTGTGCAACACCGGCGGCGAGTTGCCGCCGCATGCGGCGTCCTCGGGCGCCGAGTACCGGATCGTCGTCGACTTCTCGGCGCCGGAGTCGTTCCGCGCCGTGCAGAACATCGGCAATTCCGGCGTGCCGGGCAGCCCGAACTACCGCGACCAGTTCGCCGCCTGGCTGGCCGGCGACTACCACGTCGTCGCGCTCCGCCGCGACCGCATCGACATCGCCAGCACGATAGTGCTGGATCCGCGCTGACGCGCAGCACGGATTTTCGGGAGAACGGACCCATGGACGAATACGCGCGCATGCCGCCGCTCTACGTCACGTATCTCAACCGCTTCGACATCGAGGCGATCGCGCTCACGGACGACGAGATCCTGGCGGCGGTCGAGGCGCAGCTCGCGGCCCAAGGACGCCGGGAAGCGGTGATCGAGCCGCGTGTCCATCTGGAGCCGGGCGTCGCGCGCGGACATTTCAACGTCCTGCGCGGATCGCTCGGCGGCGCCGTCGACGCCGCGGGCGTCAAGGTGGTCTCGGACTTCCACGACAACTATCTGCACGACCTGCCGTCCGAGCTCGCGGTGCTGATCCTGCTCGACCGGCATATCGGCGTGCCGAAGGCGATCATCGACGCCTCGGCGATCACCGACATGCGCACCGGCGCGGTCACCGCGATCGGGGCACGGTACCTTGCGCCGAAGGGCGCGCGGGTCCTGGGCCATGTCGGCGCGCGCGGCACCGCCTATTGGAACGTCCGGCTGCTCGATCGGATCTTCAAGTTCGACGAGATCCGGGTGCATTCGCGGCGCAAGGAGAGCCGCGAGGGCTTCGCCGAGCGGCTGCGCGCCGATCTGGGCCGGCCGATCGTCGTCACCGAGGATTGGGAATCCTGCGTGCGCGGCGCCGACATCGTCGTCGAGGCATCGCGGCTGACGGCACCCGAGCCGTTGCTGCGCACGCAGTGGATCAAGCCGGGCGCTCTGGTGATGCCCTACGGGACGATCAGCGCCGTCGAAATCTCGCTCGCGGACATCGCCGACAAGTTCCTGATGGACGATTTCGGCCAGGCGCGCGCCGGCCGTTTCGGCGCCCTCAAGCCGCTGTTCGATGCCGGCAAGCTGCACGAAGGGCGCTTCCACGCCGAACTCGGCGAGGTGGTGGCAGGCCTCAAGCCGGGGCGCGAGCGCGAGGACGAGACGATCCTGTTCTGGCATCGCGGCCTGTCGCTGTCCGATATCGCGCTCGGCCACGCGATGCTCGAAAAGGCGGCGCGTAAGGGGCTGGGGCAGCGGCTGCGGTTCGGCTGAGCCCGGGACGGCGCGCCGCGAGCGCGGACAGGCTTTGGCCCGCCGTGGTAAGAAGACCGCGATGCGCGATTCTTCGTCCGCGCTGACCGTCGTGGCGGCCGCCGATGCTGCGGAGGTGGCTGCCGTCGCCGGCCATGCGCTGAACAACGTGCTGGCACATCTCTTCGCGGCGAGCGGCTATCTCGAGCCGCCCGGCGCCGACGCCACGCGCGCGCGCGCGGCGGTGGACGACGCCTGTCGCGGCGGCCAGGCCCTGGCGGCGGCGCTGACGCTTCTGGGCATGACGGCCGCCAATCTCGCCGATGTCCCGCACCATGCCCAACATCTGGATGCGACCGCGCTGGCGCGCGCGCTCGACAGCGTCGCGGAAGTGTCCGGCGCCGAGGCGCACGGCGTGGATTCCGCGGGCGACGGCTGGGCCACGACGCTCGACGCGGACAGCATCGCGGCGATCCTGATCTGCGCGGCGATCACGCTGCGCCGCGCGTGGGGGCCGGCGCTGCCCCTGCGCTGCGGGGTCGTGACGCCGACCGCAGCCGACGGGCGTCTGCTGCTGCGCGTCGAGGCGGCGGCCGACGGTTCCGCGGTTCCCCCGCGGCGCGCCGGTCATGGTCCCTGCGAACTCGCCCTGTCGCATGTGGCGCCTTTGCTGCCCCGGCTCGCTGCGGCGCTCGAGGATCGGGGCCCTGCGGGCATTGATCTCGCGCTGCATCCGCGCTCCGCCGCGCCGGAACCGTTTGACGAGGCGACCCGATGACGGACGGCGCCGCGCCGGTCGTCCTGGTCGTCGAGGACGATCCGGGCATCCGCGCCACGATATTGCGCTGCCTGCGCGGCTTCGGTTTCGACGCGCGCAGTTCGGTCGATCGCGCCGAGATCCTGGCGCAGGTCGCGGCGGGGGCCTGCGCGGCGATCCTGCTCGATCTCGGACTTCCCGACGACGACGGGATCGAGATCGCGCGCGCCATCCGCAGCACGAGCGCGATCCCGATCCTGATGCTGACCGGGCGCGCGCGCATCTCCGAGCGCGTCGCGGGGCTCGAAGCCGGGGCGGACGACTACATCGTGAAGCCCTTCGCGGAAGACGAGCTGGTGGCGCGGCTGCGGGCGGTGCTGCGACGCGCCCCGCGCCCCGTTGCGCCGCCCGCCGGCGCCGGGTCCTATCGTATCGGCGACGTCGTGATCGCCTTCGAGGCGCGCGAACTCGCCGGTCCGCGGGGACGCGAGCGTCTGACCGCCCAGGAACTCCGCCTGCTGCGGGCCCTGATCGACGGCGGCGGCTCGCTCGGCCGGTCCGCGGCGTACCGGTTCGTGTTTCAGCGCGACTGGCAGCCCACCGACCGGGCGCTCGACGTCCATGTCGCCAATCTGCGGCGCAAGCTGGTGCGTGCCGGTGGCGTATCCGGGGCGATCGTCACGCTGCGCGGCCAGGGCTATCTGCTGCGCGGCGCCGTCGCTGTCGACCAGTCTGCGGCCGGATAGACGCGCGGCCGCGCGCGTCCACGGTCTTCACCAAACTTAACGCGCCTTCGTCGCGGCTGTGGGTTTAGAACCGGGCATGGCTCCCTGCGCCGCGCGCGCAGGGCGCCACGCAACCGTGGATCGAGGTCATGTCGAACAGATTGATGCGCGCCGCCGCCCTGTCGCCGACCATGCTGCGGATCGTGGTTGGCGCGCTGCTCGTTCTCGGTCTCGTCACGATCTGGGGCGTGGCGTTCTTCTCGTTGCGTCAGGACGAGAACCGGAACATGCGCGCCGCCGAGACCGAGACGCGGCTGCTGGCGGCCACCTTCGCCGAGCATGCCGAGGCGACGATCCGGCTGATCGACACCGCGGTCGTAATGCTGGCGCGCGACTGGGTCGCCGATCGGGCGAACTTCCCGCGGATCGTTGGCGAATGGAACGCCAGCCTTGAGCATCTCGCGCTGCAGATCGGGGTCGCTGACCGCGACGGCCTGCTGATCTACAGCAATCTGGGCGTGTCGTCGCCGCCCGTGAACCTGGCGGACCGCGAGCATATCCGGGTCCATCTCGATGGCGTGCACGAAGGTCTGTTCGTCTCTCGTCCTCTGGTCGGGCGCGTGTCGCGCAAATGGGCGATCCAGTTCACGCGTCCGGTCATGCGCGACGGTGTCGTCGACGGCGTGATGGTCGTATCGCTCGATCCGGAGTACTTCCTGACCTTCTACAAGAGCCTGCCGCTGGCCGAAGCGGCAACCGTCGCGATGGTGCGCAGCACCGGCGAACTGATGGTCGAGGTCCCGGGCAACCGCAATCTCGGTACGCGTCTGGAGGGCGTTCCCTTCCTGGCAGCCGGCGCACCGCAATACGGCAATTTCACCGCGCCGGACGGCACCGACGGGATCGCGCGGCTCTACGCCTTCCATCGCCTGCCGGAATACGGGCTGACCTTGACCGCCGGCGTCTCCCTGGCTCACGTGCTCGGGTCGGAGGATGCGCAGCGCAAGGCGCACCTGGCCGCTGCGTTCGCCGCCAGCGTGGCGCTGATCCTGGTCGGCATACTCGGGATGCGCGAGGTCACGGCGTGGCGCAGCGAGGTCCAGTCGCTCAGCGCCGCCAATGTCGGTCTGGAGGAGCGTGTCGCCGAGCGCACGGCCGAGCTCTACGCCAGCCTCGAGAAGATCGAGACCCTGAACGTCTTCATGCGTCGGCTGCTGAATTCGAGCCCGGCGGTGCTCTATACGCTGGCATACCCGGCCCTCGATCCGACCTTCGTCAGCAGCAACGTCACCGCCAAGCTCGGCTGGTCGCCCGAGGATTTCCTGCGCGACCCCGGCTTGTGGCGCGACTGCGTCCATCCCGCCGACCGCGACCGCGCGGTGGTCGACATCGAGCGCCTTGCCCGCACCGGGACCCACAGCATGCGCGTGCGCTTCCGCGCCAAGGACGGCCAGTATCTGTGGATGAACCACGAGCTCAGCCTGATCCGCGACCATGACGGCAGGCCCGCCGAGGTCGCCGGCGCGTTCTGGGACGTGAGCGCGCACGCGATCCTCGAGCAGCAGATGAACCAGCGCCAGAAGCTGGAAGCGATCGGCCAGCTGACCGGCGGCCTTGCCCACGACTTCAACAACCTGCTCGGGATCGTGGTCGGCAATCTCGACCTGATCGGCGAGGGGCTGGATCCCGCCCATCCGCTCCACAAGCCGCATCAGGCCGCCCTCGACGCGGCGATGCGCGGGGTGGAGATTACGCGGTTGCTGCTGGCCGTCGCGCGACGCCAGCCGCTCGAGGTGGCGCGCTACGACCTCAATCAGCTGGTCGAGCAGATGATGCCGCTGGTTCGTTCGTCGGTGGGCTCCGCCGTGACCGTGCGCGTGCAGTTCGGCGAAGGCCCGCTGATCGCGTCGCTCGACGCGGCCAGCCTCAGCAACGTCGTCCTTAACCTCGTCATCAACGCGCGCGACGCCATGCGCGACCGGCCGGGCGCGAAGATCCTGACGGTGCGCACGCGCGGCCAGCAGATCGCGGGCGACGGCGAACCCGAACTGCGCCCGGGCTGGTACGCCGTGCTCGAGATCTCCGATACCGGATCCGGCATGAGCGCGGAGGTGCGCGCGCAGGCCTTCGAGCCGTTCTTCACGACCAAGGAGCGCGGCAAGGGCACCGGGCTCGGCCTGGCGATGGTCCATGGCTATGCCGCGCAGCTGGGCGGCACGGTCCGCATCGACAGCGCGGAGGGCGTCGGTACGACGATGAGCGTCTTCCTGCCGATGGTGGGCGATCCGGCGGAGCTGAAGCCCGTCGATCCGCCGGCGATGCCCGCAGCGCCGTCGGGCCCGCATCGCACGCGCGCCATCGTCGCTCCGGTGGCGGAGGTTCCGGCCGCGAGCGTCCCGGCGCAGGCGCCAATGCCCAAGCGGATCCTGGTCGTCGACGACGAGCCGGGGCTGTGCGCGCTGGCCTGCGACTGGATCCAGGCGCTCGGCCATGACGCGGTCGGCGTGCAGACGCCTCAGGAAGCGCTCGAGCGTCTGGGGGCTGCGCGTTTCGACCTGCTGTTCACGGACATCGTCATGCCCGGCGACATGGACGGTCTCGCGCTCGCATCCGCGGCCAAGGCGCGGCAGCCCGACCTGCGCGTGCTGCTGGCTTCCGGCTATGCCCGTGCGCTGCTCGAGGCGCGCGACCTGCCGGGCCCGCTTCTGAGCAAGCCCTATCGCAAGAAGGACGTCGCGCAGGCGCTGGATGGCGCGCTGCGCGGCTGACCGTCGCCGCGGTGCCGGTCAGTCCCGCAGCGCGACGCTCTGGGTCTGCCGCGCGTGCGCCAGCGGCAGCCGGATGGTGACGCAGGTTCCCTGGCCGGGCGCGCTGCGGATGTCGGCGCTGCCGCTATGGCGAACCGCGAAGCTGTGGACGCTGGTCAGCCCGAGCCCGACGCGATAGGGCGAGCGCGTGGTGAAGAACGGGTCGAAGGCGCGTTCGCGCACCTCCGCCGCCATGCCCGGGCCGTCGTCCACGACTTCGATGGCGACCATTCCTGCGCCCTGTCCCGGGCGCGCGGGTTCCTCGAAGCTGCGGATCGTGACCACGCCGCGTCCGGGATGCGCGTCGGCGGCGTTGGCGAGCAGCGCGATCAGGGCGGCGCGCATGCCGTCGGGATCGACGATCGCCCGCAGCGGGCGTCCGCTCGGTTCGCGCCGCAGCACCATGCGCTTGGGCAAGGCGTTGGCGAGCACCGGCCAGAGCGCCGCGATAAGGTCGTCGATCACCAGCGCCTCTCCGGCGGGATTGGCCTCGTGCTGGGCCGAGGCGAGCATCGCGCGCGAGATGTCCGCGCCGCGCTCCGCGGCCGCCTGCGCGGCGTGCAGACGGCGGCGGACCTGATCGGGCTGGTCGATCTCGTCGATCGCCGAATCGATGTTGCCGAGGACGATGCCGAGGATGTTGTTGAATTCATGCGCCACGCCGGCGGTGATCGACAGGATCGCCGCGGCCTTCTCGCGGTCCAGCCTCTCGCGTTCGAGACGGACGCGGTCGCGCATGTCGTCGAGCTTGATCCAGAAACGCCTGCCCTCGGCGCCCGAGACGGTGCGGCCGTATAGTCGCACCGGGATCTCGGTGCCGGCGCGCGTGCGCAGCGCGACCTCGAGCGGCCCGACGCTGCCGGCGGAGATGCCGCGCCGCAGCTCGGCGGCAAGCGCGGGCTGACGGTCGGCGGCGAGGATGGAGGCGATATCGGTGCCGATCGCGTCGTCGCGGTCGATGTCGAGCGTCGCCGCGACGCCCGGACCGATATCCGTCAGCCGGCCTTCCGCATCGCACATGAGGAATCCCAGCGAAGCCGAGATCGGTCCGCCGCTGAGCAGCGAACGCAGTTCTGCGGCGCGTCGGCGCAGTTCGAGCTGCGCGCCGACCCGCGACAGGGCGCGCGCGGGATTGAGCGGCTTCTCGATGAAGTCGACGGCGCCTGCCGTGAGCGCGCGCGCCTCGGTCGCGACGTCGCCGCTCGCCGAGATCAGGATGACCGGGATCTCGGCGGTCACGAGTTCGGCCTTCAGCGCCTTGCACAGGGCGATCCCGGACATGTCGCCCATGTTGATGTCGGCGACGACGAGGTCGGGCGGCGCGTCGCGCGCCATCGCAAGCGCCCGTTCGCCGGACAGCGCGAAGCGGAGCCTGCCGACCGGCGCGAGGACGCGCGCTATGAGGCGCACGGTCCCCGGATGGTCGTCGACGAGCAGGACCGACGGCTCGTTTCCGGTGCCGGGATCCTCCGGCTGGTCGTCCTCGGGGGCGAGGAGCGCACGCGCGCCGCCGAAGTCGAGCGCCTCGAGATGCTCGCGGAACGCCGCGTCGGTGTCGTTGTCGTAGGGCATCGGCAGGACGCGCCCGTTTGGCGGCGCCAGCGACACGGCGGTCGGATCGGCCCGCGCCATCGCCTGGACAAGCCGCACGAAGGCCGGGTGGTCGAGGCCGTCCGACGGCGCCTGCCCCGGGGCGAGCCGCCCGAGGATCTCGTCGAGACGCTCGGCGGTGCGGCGGACAAGGCCGGATAGCGCCGTCGTCGCCGCCTCCCGCTGCATGCCGGCGTGCAGGTCGGCCTCGAGCGCCTCGAACTCGCGTGCGATGCCGTCGAGGCCCAGATTGAGCGCCTCGCCGCGGATGCGATGCAGGCGCCCGGCGGCCAGCGCGCGATCGTTTCCTGCCACCGCGTCGGCGACCTCGCGGGCGGCGCGCTGCAGGCCGTCGCGCATGGCGCGCAGCAGCGAACGCAGCAGCGCGGTGTCGCCGTCGCACCGGGCCAGCGCGGCGGCGTGATCGAAACCGACCGCGGCGCCGGGCGCGGGGCGCGCCGTAGGGGCGGCACCGTCGACGGACGGCGCGGCGGCTGGCTGCTCGGCGGCGCCGAGCAGTTCGCGGATGCTCTCCAGCACTTCGGGCGCGCGATAGGGCTTGCGCAGCAGCCGCGGATGGGTGCCCAGCGCGACGCAGCGCGCGGCGATCGCGGGCGTCACGGTGGCCGACATGGCGATGATCGCGGGGCGCGTGCCTGGGCGCAGTTCACGGATCTGCTCGATGGTGCCGAAGCCGTCGAGCCCCTCCATCACCAGGTCCATCAGCACGATGTCGAACGCGTCGCCCGCCCTGCGGATGGCGGCGAGCGCGGCGGCGCCGCTGGTCACGGTCTCCACCTGGGCGCCCTGGCGCTCCAGCATCAGGCGCAGGATGACGCAGGCGGTTTCCGAGTCGTCGACCACCAGGATGCGGCGCCCGGAGAGCGGCTGGGCATGCGCGCCCGCAATCGTTCCGGCCGGCGCGGCGCGGCGGTTCGGCGCGTTCATGCGTCGCCTGTCGCGGCGCGGGCGCGCTCGCCGATGCGGCGCACCGCTGCGGGGATCGCAGCGGCGAAGGCGGCGGCGGCCTGGAACACGCGGTCGTCAGGCGCCGTCTCGACGTCGAGCGCGAGCACGGCAGCCCCGCTGGCGCCGAACTGCGCGAGTATCCCCTTGGCGCGATGGGCGTGGCGCCGCACTGCAGAGGCATCCGACGCGGCGGTCGCGGCGCGCAGGGCGTCCGCGGATTCGCCGAGATCCGCGGCGAAGCTGGACAAGGCGGCCGCGAAGGCGTCGCGCCCCATCAGCTCGACGAGTTCGCCGAGCATGTCCTCGTCGACCGCAAGCGCCGGGTCGGTGCCATCTGCCCGAACATCCATGATCCGTCTTTCAGCCCCCTGCCGACCTCCTTAAAGCTAGCAGGGCCCGGGGCCATGCTCTGCAAAGAATTGTAAATCGGGGCCAGCGCGACGTTTTTTCGCATAAGCGCGCGGAGCGCGCCGCTGTAAGTTGCGGGCGTGATCGTTTCCGCACATCGAGACGCCGCCGTGGCCGCGCGCGCCCCGGTCCTCCTGGTCGTCGACGACGAACCGGGGATTGCGGCTGCCATGGTCGAGACGGCGACCCAGCTGGGCTTCGCGGCCCGTGCCGTGCACGACTGGCAATCGGCGGCGGCGCAGGCGGCGACGGCGGACGTCATCCTGCTCGACCTCGTGATGCCCGGGATCGACGGCGTGTCGGCCCTGCGCGCGCTCTCCGCGGCCGGCGCGAAGGCGCGGATCGTGCTGGTCAGCGGCCTCGACAGCCGCGTCATCGACAGCGCCCGCCGGGTGGCGCGCATGCAGAAGCTGGAGGTGGTCGCGGCCCTGCGCAAGCCGTTCCGCCCCGCCGATCTGCGCGGCGTTCTTGCCGGGCTGATCGCCTCGCCCGGCGTGGCGGCCCCGGTCGCCGCGCCGTCGATCCCGGCATCGCTCGGGATGGACGATCTGCGCCGCGCCGTCGCCGACGACTCCATCGTCCTCGCCTTCCAGCCGCAGTTCCGGCTGCTCGACCGCGCCTGGGTCGGCATCGAGGCGCTCGCGCGCCTGCAGCACCCGCATCGCGGTCTGCTGGGCCCGGAGTGCTTCATCTCCGCGGTCGAAGGGTCGGATCTGGCGCTGCCATTCACCTATGCGGTCATCCGGCGCGCCCTCGTCGCCCTCGCCAGCCTGACGCGCGACTGCGGCTTCGCGGGCAGGCTCGCCGTCAATGTGCCGCCATCGGCGCTGACGACCGCCGATTTCCCCGATCGCGTGCTCGCGCTGCTCGCAGAGGCCGACATCTCGCCGGCGCGGTTTACCGTCGAGATCACGGAAACCTCCATCGCGTCCAACCCGACAATGAGCCTCGATATCCAGACCCGGCTGCGGATGCACGGGATCCGTCTGGCGATCGACGATTTCGGGTCCGGACATTCCAGCCTGATGCGGCTGCACGAAGCGCCCTTCGACGAGATGAAGCTCGACATGGCGCTCGTCACCAACGCCCATCGCGACGCCGGCCTGCGAAAGATCGTCAAGAACACGGTCGCGCTGGGGCGCAGCCTCGCCATGACCGTCGTCGCCGAGGGCGTCGAGACCCAGCCCATCCTCGCCTGGCTCGCGGCGGTCGGCTGCGACATCGCCCAGGGCTATCATCTCGCGCGCCCGATGCAACTCGATCCGTTGCGGATCTGGGCCGACGCGCGGCCCGATCGCCGATGAAAGAGACCACGATGCCGATGACAGCGCAGACAGCCGGACATGGTCGCCGCCGCATCGTCGCCGGCGCGGCGGCTGCCCTCGGTGCCGTCGCCGCCGCGGGCGCCGGGGCGCAGGTGGCGCCCCAGCCGCGGCGCGCGAAGCGGCTCAGGATCCTGCAGTCGAGCCATTTCGTGCCTGCGTTCGACGAATGGTTCGTCAACGTCTTCGTCAAGGAATGGGGCGAGCGCAACGACACCGACGTGCAGGTCACCAATGTGGGGATGACGGCCATCGGGGGACGCGCCGAGCTGGAGAGCCGCCGTGGCTTCGGTCACGACATCTGCATGTTCCTGAGCCCGCCGGCCTCGTACGAGGATTTCGTCATCGACCATCGCGACATCTACGCGGAGTGCGAGCGGCGCTACGGCAAGCCGCTGGACATCGCGGCGCGCAGTACCTTCAACCCGGTCACCGGCAAGTATTTCGGCTTCTCGGACGCATATGTTCCGGATCCAGTCAACTACCGGCGCGACCTTTGGGACGATGCCGGGATCCTGCCGACGACCTGGGATGCGATGCTCGAGGGCGGTCGGCGCATCAGACGCAAGCACGGCATCCCGGTCGGGATCGGCATGGCCAACGAGCTCGACAGCAGCATGGCGCTGCGCTCGCTGCTGGTAGCCTTCGGCGCCGCCGAGCAGACCGCGGAGAGCCGGCCGAACCTGCGCACGCGCCAGGCCCTCGAGGCGCTCAAATTCGCCAAAGCCCTCTACACCGAGACGATGACCGACGAGATCTTCTCGTGGGACGCCTCGTCCAACAACCGCCAGATGCTCGCCGGGAACTGCTCGGTCACGCTCAACGCCATCTCGATCACCCGCACCGGCGAGAGCGAGAAGATCCTGATGGCCGACCGCATCTTCCTCGCCAAGCCCGCAGCCGGGCCGGCATCGGCGCTGGGCGTGATCCATCTGATGAATGCCTACGTGGTATGGAAATTCTCGCCCAACATCGACGGCGCGCAGCGGTTCCTCGTCGATCTGGCCGGCCAGTCGCCGCGCGCTTTCGCCGCGAGCGGGTTCTACAACTTTCCGACCTATCCGCAGCTGGTGCCCGACCTCGTCGCCCAACTGGCGCATGACCGCAACGCCCGGCCCGCGGACAAGTACGCGGTGCTGTCGGACGCCGCGAAATGGACGATCAATGTCGGCTATCCCGGCTACGCCAACGCGGCCATCGACGAGATCTGGAAGACATGGCTGGTCCCGCGGATGTTCGCCGATGCCGCGAGCGGACGCATGTCGCCCGAGGACGCGCTGAACACGTATTCGGCCCAGGTCGAGGGGATCTACGAGAAATGGCGCGCGCTGAAGAAAGTCTAAGCGGGCGCGCCGTCGCCGGCCGACGCCGTATCCTCGCCCTGGCCGCAGCCATCGGCGCGACAGCGGTCGCGCCGATGGCGGTATCCGCCGACCACGGACCCAAGGCGGCGCCGGGATCGCGCCCCTGGCGGGTCTTCATCGTCTGCAGCTACGACCCGAACTACATCTGGTCGCAGCAGACTCAGCGCGGCGTCAACGCGGCGCTGCGCAAGCTCGGCTATCTTTCCTCGGACGCCGAGGAACGCACGCTCGTGGCGCAGGACCGGGTCGAGAACGCGCATGTGTCGATCCGCAAGGCGTGGATGGACACCAAGCGCCGCGACACCCGTTCCGAGATCGCGCGCGTCACGGCCCGCATCGTCGGGGAGATCCGCGCGTTCAGGCCGGACATCCTGCTGCTGGGCGACGACAACGCCGCGAATTTCATCGGCAACCAGTTCGTCGACACCGAACTGCCGATCGTCTTCTGGGGCATCAACGGGCTGCCGCTGAAATACGGTCTCGTCCAGCGCATGGATGCGCCGGGGCGGAACGTCACCGGTGTATGGCAGTCGGGCCATCATCGCGAAAGCCTCGACCTGCTGAAGAAACTGGTACCGCAGGCGCAGAGCTTCGCCATCCTGGCCTGCGATTCCGAGACCACGCGGCCGAGCGTCAAGCTGATCGAGGAACTGGCGGCGCGCGGCGTCCTGCCGCTGCGGCTGGCCGACAAGGCGGTGACGAATTCATACGCGCAGTGGCAGGCGCGGGCCCTGGAATTCGCCGGCAAGGTCGACGCGATCTACATGCTCAACCACGACACGCTGCGCGACGACAACGGCAACCATGTCGACTATCTGGCTGCCGGGCGCTGGTATCTGGAGAACATCCGCATCCCCGAGGCGTCGCACGAGGACCAATTCGTGATGGAGGGCATGCTGCTGACGGCCAACGATTCCGGCTTCAACCAGGGACAGTTGGCGTTCGAGATGGCGCACGAGATCCTGTCGCGCGGCCTGTCGCCGGCGCGGATGGCGGTGCGCACGCCCGATCGCGGGCCCTACATGGTCAACCGGATGCGTGCCGAGGCGCTCGGAGTCGATCTGGAGGACGTCCTCTATCTGATCGACGAACTGGTCGATAGATCGCTGGCGCTCGAGCGCTGATGGCGGTCGCGGTCGGGTCAAGGATCCGGGGATCCAGCCTCTTCAACCGGCTGTTCCTCGCCTTCGTCGCGTCGGGGATCATCGTCGCCGCGCCGCTCATCCTGCTGTCCTATCGGGTCAACATGGCCGGCGCGCTGCTCCGCCTCGAGCAGACGGTCGGCCAGCAACTTTTCATCCTCGGGCGCAGCTTCGAGCAGGAATTCAGCCTCGGCCTCGTGCGATCCCTGCGCGCGATCGAGCAGTCCGAGGCGCTCGACGCCTATCACCTGTCGTCGACCGACGAGCGGCTGGTCACCCGCAAGTCGCTGGAGAGCAGCCTGCTGCGGATGCAGGCGGAATACGCAGCCTATTCCGGCATCTACTATCTCGACCGCGACGGCGGGTTCGTCAGCGCCGTCGAGGACGGCCAGCGGCGCAGCGCCGAGGTCGGGCTGCCCGCCGGCGCCACGGGCACGCCGTTCCGCGCGCTGTTCCTCAAGGTGCGGACGACGCCCGTCCTGCTGTCGGCGGGGAACATGGAGTGGTTCATGCCGCCGCGCGAGGTCTTCGTCGAAGGACCGTTCCGCGACGAGCGCGGTCGCCTGTCCTTCCTCGCGGGCCGGGCGACGGTCGATCCGGACAGCGGCGCCTTCGGCGGGGTCGTGGTGATCCGGGCGACGTTGGAGGAGTTCATCCGCCGCCTGCGCGAGGTCACGATCTACGATCACCGGCCCCTCGGGCTCTACGACGCGGCAGGTCGCGCGCTTCTGGCGGGCGACGGGCCGCTGCCTGCCGCGGCCGTCGTCCCGTCCGGGCCGGTTCTTCTCGAGGGCGTCCAGATGGCGCGCGGCGACGACACGCTCGCGGCGCACCTGGACCTTCCGGTCGTGCCGGGGCAGTTCTTCGCGCGGCTGACCTATGTCGTGCCGGCGGCGCTGATCCTGCGCGACACCAGACCCGACGCGCTGTTCCTGGTCGGCCCGCTCGGCGGCGCGCTGCTCGTCATCGGCGCGCTCGCCTTCGCGATCTCGCGGCGTATCGCGCGTCCGATCATCGGCCTCGCGCAGGCGAGCGCCGAACTCGCGCGTGGCGCCGGCCATGGCCGCGTCGACATCCGCGCCGACGGCGAGATCGGCCTGCTGGTCGACAGCTTCAACGACATGTCGGCGCAGCTGCTTGCCACCGAGAAGAGCCGCGCGGGCGCGCTCGCCGTCCTGCGCGAGACCGCGGCCCGGCTGAGCGCCG
>JBIKXN010000185.1:0-6975 GCA_044355765.1 Alphaproteobacteria bacterium | reverse complement strand
AGGCCTGGCGCTCCACGAGGGCGGTGGCGGATTTTCGGCGGGGGCGCAGGCGGTCCTGCGCGACGGCGCCTCGCTCGAAGACGCGTTCGGGCCGGTGTGGGCGCTCTAGGGTGCGTTTGGCTTTGGTCGCTGGCGTCGCGCGGCAGGCCGTTCGCCCTGGCGCTTCATCCTCACGCGCTTGCGCGCGTAGGGGAGGGGCAGGTCGGCGGCTCGATCCGACGCCGCTGGTCCTCGACAAAGTTGCGGCTATCCATGCTGACCTTTCCGGCCCATTGGCCGGCTTGAACCGCATTCCGTGCCGCCGGGGGATCCCTCTTTGGTTCCGGGCGGCTGGAAACTGCGCTAGCGTGGCGGCATGCCCGATCGGACCGATCGCGAGCTTCTCGAGCAGCTGCGCCTGCTGTTGGCGGCGCGCCGGGTCAGCCTGGTGCTGGACGCGCGCCGTCTCGACCTGACGGACAGCCCGGTCTCGGTGCAGGCCGAATCGACGCGCTGGCTCTATGCTTTCGTGCTGGGGGTCGCCGCCGCCGTCTGGTGGTCCGGCGCGGCCGGCGGGGTAGGCGCCGGGACGCTCGCCGTCGCGCTGTGGTATGGCTGGGTGCGGCCGGACATCGCGCGGCGGATTCGGCGCCGGGTCGAGGGTCGTGCGCTGTTCGAGGTCGAGCTGTGGCGACGCGCCTGGCGCCACGGCGGGATCGCGATAGCCGAGCGCGGCCAGCCCATGTGCAGGGCTCCGGACGGCAATTGGATGGAATTCGTGCGTGCGCGGTGTCCGCGCTGCCGGAGCGGGGAAGGGACATGACCGGAAGCTTCGCCAAGTTCCTGCTGGTCGTCGCCGTGATCGCGCTGGCGTGGTTCGGCTGGCGCTGGTTCCAGCGCTGGGAGAAGGAACGGCGCATGCTCGCCGACCGGCGCGAGGCCGCCGACTCGGTGCGGCGCTCCCGGAGCGGGCGCGAGACGGTCGAGGTCGAGGAACTCGCCAAGTGCCGGGAATGCGGCGCCTTCGTCGCCGCCGGTGCGCGGCATTGCGGCCGGACCGGGTGTCCCTATCCGCGCTGAGCCCGCCCGCCGCGACCGCCGACGCGGCGATGTGCCGCGCGTGGGCGCCCCCGCCCATGGCCAGGAACGTTGACTCGGCGACCTTCGCGGATATGGTGCGCCGCAATATCGACTCTGGCCGGCGCGGGGCATCGTGGCGACACCCAAATCCTTCCAGGGGCTGATCCTGACCCTCCAGGCCTATTGGGCCGCGAAGGGCTGCGTCATCCTCCAGCCCTACGACATGGAGGTCGGCGCCGGGACTTTTCATCCGGCGACGACGCTACGCGCGCTCGGACCGAGCGCGTGGAACGCGGCCTATGTCCAGCCATCGCGGCGGCCGGCTGATGGCCGCTACGGCGAGAATCCGAACCGGCTGCAGCACTACTACCAGTTCCAGGTGATCATGAAGCCGTCGCCCGCGGACGCGCAGGATCTCTATCTGGGATCGCTGCGCGCCATCGGCATCGATCCGGCCCGGCACGACATCCGCTTCGTCGAGGACGACTGGGAGAGCCCGACGCTCGGCGCGTGGGGCTTGGGCTGGGAGGTCTGGTGCGACGGCATGGAGGTGACGCAGTTCACCTATTTCCAGCAGGTCGGCGGGATCGAATGCGACCCGGTGTCGGTCGAACTGACCTACGGGCTGGAACGCCTCGCGATGTATCTGTTCGACAAGCGCAGCGTCTACGACCTGCCCTTCAACGATCCCGACAGTCGCGCCCCGATCCTCTACCGCGACGTCTTCCATCAGGCCGAGGTGGAGTATTCGCGCCATAACTTCGAGCATGCCGATGTCGGCATGCTGCTGCGCCATTTCCAGGACGCCGAGGCGGAGTGCGAGGCGCTTCTGGGGCGCGGCCTCGCCTTGCCGGCTTATGATCAGTGCATCAAGGCGAGCCATCGCTTCAATCTTCTCGACGCGCGCGGCGCCATATCGGTCGCCGAGCGGCAGGCCTATATCGGCCGCGTGCGCGCGCTGGCGAAGTCGTGCTGCGAGCAGTGGCTGAAGAGCCAGATGGTCGACAATGGCTGACCTGCTGATCGAGTTCCTCTCCGAGGAGATCCCCGCCCGCATGCAGGCCCGCGCCTGCGAGGATCTGCAGCGTCTGATCTGCGGATCGCTGCAGGGCGTCGGCCTCGCCTGGTCCGCCACGCGCGCCTTCGCCACGCCGCGCCGTCTCGCCCTGATCGTGGAGGGGCTGCCGCTCTCGACCCCCGACCGGATCGAAGAGGTCAAGGGCCCGCGGGTCGGTGCCCCCGACCAGGCCGTGCAGGGCTTCCTGCGCAAGCTCGGCGACGGGCGCAGCCTTGCGGATTGCGAGCGGCGCAGCGACGGCAAGGGCGAGTCGTGGGTCTATATGCGGCGCATCCCGGGCATCTCCACCGCGGCGGCGGCCGCGCAGGCGATCGGCGGCGCGGTGTCCGCATTCCCGTGGCCTAAATCGATGCGCTGGGCGTCGAACCGCCAGGCCTGGGTCCGGCCGCTGCATGCCGTGGTGGCGCTGCTCGACGGCGAGGTCGTCGACGGTGCCGTCGATCTGGGCGGCAGCGTCGTCGCCTTCGGCCGCTCGACGGTGGGGCACCGCTTCCTGTCCCCCGGATCCATCGACGTGTCCGGCGCCGCCGCTTATCGCGACCTGCTGCGCGCCGCGCATGTGATCCTGGACCAGGTCGAGCGCCGGGCCGAGATCGAGCGCCAGGCCAGGGCGGCTGCGCAGTCCCATGGCCTGCGTCTCAAGGACGATCCCGAACTGCTCGACGAGGTCGCGGGTCTCGTCGAATGGCCGGTCGCGCATGTCGGCCGCATCGACGATGCGTTCATGGAACTGCCGCCCGAGGTGCTGGCGACGTCGATGCGCGCGCACCAGCGCTATTTCACGCTGCTGCGTCCCGACGGCAAGCCCGCGCCGCGCTTCGTCGTGGTCGCCAACATGGTGACCGACGCGCAGGGCGACGCCAACATCGTCGCCGGCAACGAACGCGTGCTGCGCGCCCGGCTCTCCGACGCCAGGTTCTTCTGGCAGCAGGACCGCAAGGCGCGGCTCGACACGCGGCTGCCCGCGCTCAAGGAGCGGATCTTCTATCGTCGCCTGGGGACGCTGGAGGACAAGGCCGTGCGCGTGGGCGACCTGGCCGGCGAGCTGTCGGCGCGGGTTCCCGGCTGCGACCGCGCGCTTGCCGCGCGCGCCGGGCTGCTGGCGAAGGCCGATCTGTCGACCGGCATGGTCGGCGAGTTTCCCGAGCTGCAGGGCGTCATGGGGCGCTACTACGCCCGCGCCGATGGCGAAGCGCACGAGGTCGCCGAGGCGCTGCGCGACCACTATGCGCCGCTTGGGCCGAACGACCGCTGCCCGTCGGCGCCGGTGTCGGTGGCCGTGGCGCTGGCCGACAAGATCGACACTCTGGCCGGGTTCTTCGCGATCGGCGAGAAGCCGACCGGCTCGAAGGATCCCTTCGCGCTGCGTCGGGCGGCTCTGGGCGTGATCCGGCTGGTGGTTGAAAATCGGTTGCGGATCGCTCTCGGCGCCGCCTTCGAGGCCGCCTACGGGTTCTATTTCTTCCGTACCTTCCGCGAGGACGAGCCCGAATTCTTCCGGCCCGCGACGCAGGAGATCCTGGGCTTCCTCGGCGAGCGGCTCAAGGTGGCGCTGCGCGAGAAAGGCGTCCGGCACGACCTGATCGACGCGGTGTTCGCGCTGGGCGGCGAAGACGACTTTGTCCGCCTGCTCGCCCGGGTCGATGCGCTGGGCGCGTTCCTGGCCAGCGAGGACGGAGCCAATCTGCTGATCGCCTTCCGGCGCGCCTCCAACATCGTGGCGATCGAGGAGAAGAAGGACAAGTCCCGCCACCAGGGGCCGGTGCTGCCGGGCGACCTGATCGCCGATGAGGAGCGCGCGCTCGACGCCGCGCTGCGCGCGGCCGGGCCGGTGGTCGAGGCGGCGCTCGGACGCGAGGATTTCGTCGCCGCGATGTCCGCGCTCGCCGGACTAAGGCGGCCGGTCGACGCGTTCTTCACGGAGGTGACCGTGAACGATCCCGATCCGGCGCTGCGCGCGAATCGCCTGCGGCTGCTGTCGCGCATCCGCGAGATCCTCGGACAGGTGGCTGACTTCACGCGCATCGAAGGCTGACGGTGAGGCATATGGCGAAGTGGGTCTATTCCTTCGGCGAGGGGCGCAGCGACGGCAGCGCCGCGCTGCGCGACCTGCTCGGCGGCAAGGGCGCCAACCTCGCCGAGATGAGCAATCTCGGCCTGCCCGTTCCGCCCGGCTTCACCATCACGACAGAGGTCTGCGCGTATTTCTACGCCCATGCGCAGCGCTACCCGGACGATCTGGAGGCGCAGGTCAAGGCGGCGCTGGGTCAGATCGAGCGGGTCGTCGGCCGCCGCTTCGGCAATGAAGGCGATCCGCTGCTGGTATCCGTGCGGTCCGGCGCGCGCGCCTCGATGCCCGGCATGATGGACACCGTCCTCAATCTCGGTCTCAACGACCGCACCGTGCTTGGCCTCGCGCGCGCCGCCGGCAGCGAGCGTTTCGCCTGGGACAGCTATCGGCGGTTCGTGCAGATGTTCGGCAACGTCGTGCTCGACATCGACCATCACCATTTCGAGGAGCTTCTCGATCAGCTCAAGGACGAGAAGGGCGTGTCGCTCGACACCGAGCTGGAGGCCGCGGACTGGCGCGAACTGGTCGGCCGCTACAAGGAGATGGTGGCGCGCGAACTCGGCCGGCCGTTCCCGCAGGATCCCCGCGAGCAGCTGTGGGGCGCCATCGGCGCCGTGTTCTCCAGCTGGATGAACCAGCGCGCGATCACCTATCGCAAGCTGCACGCGATCCCCGAGGACTGGGGTACCGCCGTCAACGTCCAGGCGATGGTGTTCGGCAACATGGGCGAGGACTGCGCCACGGGCGTCGCCTTCACGCGCGATCCCTCGACCGGCGAGAACGTCTTCTACGGCGAGTATCTGGTGAACGCGCAGGGCGAGGACGTCGTCGCCGGCATCCGTACGCCCCAGCAGCTCACCAGGGCCGGGCAGGCGCGGCAGAAATCCAGGATGCCCTCGATGGAAGAGGTGATGCCGGAGGTCTTCGCGCAGCTCGCCGCCGTGCGTACACGGCTGGAACGGCACTACCGCGACATGCAGGACATCGAATTCACCGTCGAGCGCGGCAAGCTCTACATGCTGCAGACGCGCGGCGGCAAGCGCACGGCCGCGGCGGCGCTCAAGATCGCGGTCGACATGGTGGGCGAGGGGCTGATCGACACCGCGACCGCGGTTCGCCGCATCGACGCATCCTCGCTCGACCAGCTGCTCCACCCGGCGCTCGACCCCAAGGCGCCGCGCGTCGCCTTCGCGCGCGGCCTGCCGGCGTCGCCGGGCGCCGCGTCCGGCGCGGTCGTGTTTTCCGCCGACGAGGCGGAGCGCCGCGCCAAGGCGGGCGAGGCCGTCGTGCTGGTGCGCGTCGAGACCAGTCCCGAGGACATCCACGGGATGCATGCCGCGACCGGTATCCTGACGACGCGCGGCGGCATGACCAGCCATGCCGCGGTCGTCGCGCGCGGCATGGGGCGGCCCTGCGTCGCAGGCGCCGGCGAGATCCGCATCGACTACGCCGCCGGGCACATGTCGGTGCGCGACAAGCGGCTGCGCGCGGGCGACGTGGTGACGCTCGACGGCGCCACGGGAGAGGTCTTCGTCGGCGCGGTGCCGACCGTGCAGCCGGTGCTTTCCGGCGATTTCGCGACGCTGATGGGCTGGGCCGACGGTTTCCGGCGCCTCAAGGTGCGTGCCAACGCCGAGACGCCGCTCGATGCGCGCACGGCGCGCGGGTTCGGCGCCGAAGGCATCGGCCTGTGCCGGACCGAGCACATGTTCTTCGATCCCGAGCGGATCCTGGCCGTGCGCGAGATGATCATGGCCGAGGACGGCGCGGGGCGCGCGCGCGCGCTGGCGCGCATCGAGCCGATGCAGCGCAAGGATTTCGCCGCGCTGTTCGAGATCATGGCCGGGTTGCCGGTGACGATCCGGCTGCTCGATCCGCCGCTGCACGAATTCCTGCCGCAGCGCGAGGAGGACTACGCCGAACTGGCAAGGCTGACCGGCCGGGACGTCGCCGCGGTCAAGGCGCGCGCCCAGCGGCTGCATGAATTCAATCCGATGCTCGGCCATCGCGGTGTGCGCCTGGCGGTGACCTACCCCGAGATCTACGCGATGCAGGCGCGCGCGATCTTCGGCGCCGCCCACGACGTGATCCGCGCCGGCGGCGATGCGCCCGAACTCGAGATCATGATCCCGCTGGTGGCGACCCGCCGCGAACTCGACCTGATGCGCGAACTGGTGGCGCGCGAGCACGCGGCGCTGCGTGCCGCCGGCGGTCCAGACCTTGCCTATGCCCTCGGGACGATGATCGAGCTGCCGCGCGCGGCGCTGCGTGCGGGAGATATCGCCGCCAGTGCGGATTTCTTCTCCTTCGGCACCAACGACCTGACGCAGACCACGTTCGGCCTCAGCCGCGACGATTCCAGCGCCTTCCTCGACGCCTACGCCGCAGCGAAGATCGTCGCCGTCGATCCCTTCGTCAGCATCGACGAGGACGGTGTCGGCGAACTGGTGCGGCTGGCAGCCGAGCGCGGCCGCGCCACGCGGCCGGACCTGAAGCTGGGGATCTGCGGCGAGCATGGCGGCGACCCCGCGTCGATCCGGTTCTGCGCCCGCACCGGTCTCGACTACGTGTCGTGCTCGCCCTACCGCGTGCCGATCGCTCGGCTCGCCGCGGCGCAGGCTGAACTCGCCGCGCGTCCGGTGCCGGCCAAGGCGGCCGTTCCCGCGGCGCGCCCGCGGACCGCCGCGGCGCAGTCGCGCACGCAGAGCGTGCTGCGCGCCGCCGGGCGGCGCCCGGCCTCGGGCCGTGTCTCGGTCGGCAAGGCCGC
>JBIKXN010000184.1:0-6980 GCA_044355765.1 Alphaproteobacteria bacterium | reverse complement strand
CGGGCCATCAAGAGACGCCAACGATAACGTGGCTCTCGACAACCGCGTCGCGGCCTGACCCTAGCGGGTCGGTCCAAGACGCCTAGTCGCGGTTCGGGGGGCACCGGGCAACAGAAGCCCCCCACTGGCGCGCCGCGGCATGGCGCGCCGCGGCATGGCGCGACGGGGACGGCGAGAACGGTCGGGCGGACAAGGGGCAGAACGTGGCGGGTCAGGGCTTCGACTACGAGCGGATGATGGATCGCGCGCTGCGCACGGTGATGCGCGACGCGCTCGCCCAGGCGGCCGAGCGCGGCCTGCCGGGGGACCATCATTTCTACGTCACCTTCCGGACCGACCATCCGGCGACCCGCGTTCCGGCCAGCCTGAAGCAACGTTTCCCAAGCGAGATGACGATCGTGCTCCAGTACCAGTTCTGGGGGCTCGAGGTGGACGACGCCGGCTTCGCGGTCACGCTGAGCTTCGATGCCAAGCACGAACGGCTGCATATCCCCTTCGCCGCCGTCACCGCCTTCGTCGACCCGTCCGTCCAGTTCGGCCTTCAGTTCCAGCCGATCGAGGTCGCGCAGGCGGACGCGGCGCTTCCTGCCCAACCGGCAGCGAGCGCAGCCCAACCGACCGCCCCCCCGCCGTCCGCCGCTTCCGATCCCGCGCCGCCCACCGGCGACGACCGCATCGTCAAGCTGGACGCCTTCCGCAAGAAGTGACCGCGCCCGCGCGGCGCAACCGGGTCCCGCACGGCGGGACCGACGAGAGGAGCCGGACGCGACATCGTCCGGACGCGAGAAGATGGCCGAGTTTTCCTATCGCGAACTGATCGAGGTCGCGCATCACGACGTTCCCTGGCGCCGGATCGACACCGTGCCGGCGGAGACCGCGCGCTTCGGCGACGCCGAGATCCTGAAGGTGGGCCCGCGCGCCATCGCCGACCTTGCCTTCAACGCATTCTCGGACATCGCGCATCTGCTGCGCCCCGGGCATCTGGCGCAGCTGCGCGCGATCCTCGACGACGCCGAAGCCTCGCAGAACGACCGCTTCGTCGCCCTGGAACTGCTGAAGAACGCCTGCATCTCGGCCGGCGGCGTGCTGCCGATGTGCCAGGACACCGGCACCGCGATCGTTATGGGCAAGAAGGGCCAGCGCGTGTGGACGGGCTTCGACGACGCCGAGGAGATCTCGCGCGGCGTCCACCGTTCCTACGCGGAGCGCAACCTGCGCTATTCGAACCTGGCGCCGCTGACCATGTTCAAGGAGGTCAACACCGGCGACAACCTGCCGGCGCAGATCGACCTCTACGCCACCGACGGCGACGCATACGAGTTCCTCTACGTCGCCAAGGGCGGCGGGTCCGCCAACAAGACCTTCCTGTTCCAGGAGACGCCGTCGCGCCTGACCCCGGACGGGCTGACGAAATTCCTGGACGACAAGATCAAGACGCTCGGCACCGCCGCCTGCCCGCCCTACCACCTCGGCATCGTCGTCGGCGGCACCTCGGCCGAGATGGCGCTCAAGACGCTCAAACTCGCGACCTGCCGCTATCTCGACGGACTTCCCGCCGAGGGCAACAAATGGGGCCAGGCCTTCCGCGACCGCGAGATGGAAGAAAAGGTCCACGCGCTGACGCGCATGAACGGCATCGGCGCGCAGTTCGGCGGCAAGTATTTCTGCCACGACGTCCGGGTGATCCGCCTGCCGCGCCACGGCGCCAGCCTGCCGATCGCCATCGGCGTGTCGTGCTCCGCCGACCGCCAGGCGCTCGGCAAGATCACCCGCGAGGGCGTGTTCCTCGAGCAGCTGGAGACCGATCCCGCGCGCTTCATGCCCGACGTCGACGCCGCGAAGCTCGGCGGCGAGGTCGTGCGCATCGACCTCAACCAGCCGATGGCGGCGATCCGCGAGACGCTGTCGCGCCAGCCGATCACGACGCGGGTGATGCTGACCGGACCGCTGATCGTCGCGCGTGACCTCGCGCATGCGAAGCTGCGCGCCGATCTCGAGGCGGGCAAGCCGCTGCCCGACTATTTCCGCAACCATCCGATCTACTATGCGGGTCCGGCCAAGACGCCGAAGGGCTATGCCTCGGGCGCCTTCGGCCCGACCACGGCCGGACGCATGGATGCCTTCGTCGACCAGTTCCAGGCGGCCGGCGGCAGCCATGTCATGGTCGCCAAGGGCAACCGCTCGAAGGCAGTGACCGACGCCTGCAGGAAGCACGGCGGCTTCTATCTGTGCTCGGTCGGCGGCGAAGGCGCCGTGCTCGCGCAGGACTGCATCAAGAAAGTCGAGTGCATCGCCTATCCCGAACTGGGCATGGAGGCGATCTGGCGCATCGAGGTCGTCGACTTCCCCGCCTTCGTCGTGGTCGACGACAAGGGCAACGACTTCTTCGCCAAGTTCGGCGCCTATTGACCGACCTCGCCCGGGACATCGCCGCAGCGCGGCCATGTCTCGGGACAAGGACGGAACCCGGGGCAGCGATCGGCGGCGCCGTTTCCGCCGAAGCCGCGGCTCAGACCGGAGCGAAGTCGCGCAGGATGCGGCCGGGACGCGCGACGGCGTCGATCGGGCCCTGCGCATCGACGACCTGCACGCCGTTCACCCACACGCCATGGATGCCCTGGCCGTCGGCGACGAGGCGCGACGCTCCGGCAGGCAGGTCGAAGGCGCGTCGGCGCTGCCCGCGCCCCACCTGCGCCGGGTCGAACAGCAGCAGGTCCGCCGCGGCACCGGCGCGCAGGATCCCCCGGTCGCGCAGACCGAACAGGGTCGCGGGGTGCCCGGTCAGCTTCCACACCGCCTTCTCGAGCGGCAACGCGCCGCGTTCGCGCGACCAGTGGCCCAGGAGATTGAGGCCGAAATCGGCATCGCACAGGAAGGTGAGATGGGCGCCCGCGTCGCTCAGCGAAACATGCGCGCTGTCCTCGTTGATCAGACGGCCGACCGCGTCGGGATCGCTGTTGAGCAGTTCGGCGACGAACAGCGTATCGAGGTCCTCGCCGAGCGCGAAGTCGAGCATCCAGTCGACGGGGTGCTTGCGCGCGGCGGCGGCGAGTTCGGCGATCGAACGCCCCTCGAGCGCGCGATGCCGCGGCGCCTTCGCCGCGCGCAGGAACAGCCGGTGCCATTCGCTGTTGAACAGCCGCCGGCCGACGCCGGCCTCCAGATCCGCCTTGAACCCTTCGCGGAACGCGACGTCGGAATAGAGCCGGGGCAACGCGTCCTGCGGCGTACGCATCGCCTGCTTCCACGTCGCGTTGTCCTCGAAGACATAGGCCGAGCGCAACGTGAACTCCATTGTCAGCGCGCAGCACGAGACCTGGGGGATGACACGACGGCCCCGCGCCTGCGCCGCCTTCATCTCTTCGACCTGCTCGAAGACGCGCGTGGGCGCGGTGTTGGAATGGAACATCGCGGCGACGATGACAGAGCGTCCGCTGTCGGCCGCCAGTTCCTCGAGGAAGGGGACGGTCGTCGTGCTGCCCTTGGTGAGCATGAACACGCCGCGGCCGGCGTCGCGCATCGCAGCGAGCAGCGCGCGGAACTCGCGCGCATCGGCGAGACGCGAGGGCATCGGTACGCCGCCTTCGCCGTTATGCGGTTCGTTGGTCGACGAGCCCAGCCCGACCGCGCCCGCGGCGATCGCCTCGCGGACAAGGTCCGCCATGCGCGCGATCTCGTCGTCATTCGCCGCGCGCGTCGACGCGTCGGCGCCCATCACCCAGGTGCGGATCGAGGAATGGCCGGCGAAGGCGACGACGTTCGGCACCACGCCGTTGCGCTCGAGCATCGCGAGATATTCCGGGAAGGTCTCGAACTCCCAGCGTATGCCCGTGCGCAGCGCGGCCAGGGACATGCCTTCGACCTGGGTCAGGTTGCGCATCGTGATGTCGCGGTCGGCGGGCCGGCAGGGCGCGATGGCGAAGCCGCAATTGCCGATCACGACCGTGGTCACGCCCAGCGCGGGCGACGGATCCGCCCACGGGTCCCAGGTCAACTGCGCGTCGTAATGCGTGTGCCCGTCGATGATCCCGGGCATGAGCGCCAGCCCATCGGCGTCGATCGTCGCGCGCGACGGGCCATCGACCTCGCCCAGCGCGACGATCCGCCCGTCCGCGACCGCGAGGTCGCCGCGCCGCACCGGCGCGCCGGTGCCATCGATCAGGGTCGCGCCGCGAAAGACGATGTCGTGCATGTGCCGTCCTCCTTGCCAGGGATCGGCCGACGCTAGAGGAGTTTCCGGCCGCACGGAACCGGGGAGGGATTGCCTGGCGGCGCGAAACATGAACAGAGCTGCGGACCGGGTCGAGGAGACCGGCATGGATGACCGCAACCCGCCCCTCCCCTATGCGCGTGAGCGCCCAGGGGAGGAAGCGCCTGGACGAGCGGCGTGGCGCGCGACGCCAGCCACCCGAGCGAAACGCGCGCTAACCGCCCGGCGACCGGTCAGTCATCACGCGCGCCGCGCCTCGGCGCGCGCCAGCAGCAGCCCGCCCGCGACGATCGTCAGGCATCCCGCGGCGGTCCACGGGTCGGGGATCTCGCCGAAGACCAGCCAGCCGGCGGCAGCGGCGAAGAGCAGGCGCAGGTAGTGGATCGGCGCCAGGGCCGACGCCTCCCCCGCGCGAAACGCAAGCAGGATGAACCAGAGCGCCGCCGCTCCGGACGCGGCCGCCAGCATCAGGATCGCCGCGTCGCCGGGCGCCGGCAGCGACCATGCGCCCACACCCATGGGCAGCGATCCGAGAAAGGTGATGACGCCGACCCAGAACATGGTCGTCTCGACGCGGTCGGTGAGGCCGAGCGAGCGGCTGGAGAAGACGATCACGGTGCCGAGCATCGCGCTGGCGAGGCCGGCGGCGATCCCGAGCGTGTCGCCGCCGCCGCCAGGACGCACGACCAGCAGCACGCCGCCGAAACCGACGAGCGTCGCAAGCCAGCGCCAGCCGCCCACCCGTTCCCCCAGCACCGGACCGGCGAGCAGGGCCACGAACAGCGAGGTGGTGAAGTTCAGCGTCGTCGCCACCGCGAATTCGAGGGTGCGGAAAGAATAGTAGTAGAGCTGCCAGCTGATCAGACTGGCACCGCCGCGGACCAGCTGAGCCCAGCCACGCCCGGTACGCATGCCGCGCAACCCCTCGCCAAGCGACAGCGACAGCGTCAGGCCGAGCGCGAGCTGCGCCCCGGAGCGCATGACCATGTAGGTCGAGATCGGCACGGCCGTGTCGGCGAGCCGCAGCAGCAGCGTCTCGATCGTCAGGACGAGCATCGCCAGCGCGAGCCAGAGCGCGCCGCGCAGGTTGCCGGACAGGCGCAAAAGCGAGGTGCTCATCGGTGCCCGGAGGCTCGGGGGAAGCTGGCGCGATGCGCCGCCCGCCACCGCGCCGGTCAGCCCTCGAGCTTGCGGATCGTCCCGCCGTTGAGTTCGGCAAGGATGCCGGGCAGAACCGGCATGAAGCGCTCGCCATGGCCCTCGTTGAGCGCCAGCCGGTAGGTCTGGTTGATCGCCTGGGCGATGAAGGCGGCGACCCCGACGTTTTCCGCGATCCGGGTATAGGCCCGCATGTCCTTCGCGGCGATGCGCAGCGGTCCCTTGAGGTGGCTGTCGTCGCCCGCGCGCACCCAGGGCATCATCATCTGCCACATCCGGCCATTGGCGCCGCCGGCGGACAGCACGTCGCAGAGCGCGTTCATGTCGACGCCCAGCTTGCTCGCAGTGGCGAGCGCCTCGGCGATCACCGCGCAGGTGCCGATGGTGATCGAGTTGTTGATCAGCTTCGCGGTCGTACCCGTGCCGAGATCGCCACACACAACGATCGTGTCGGCATAGGTCTCGAGCACCGGACGCACCCGCGCGATCGTCGCCGCGTCGCCTCCGACATAGGTCGACAGCTTGCCCTCCTCGGCCTCCTTCGGCGTCCGGCCGAGCGGCGCGTCGATCATCGCACCGCCGCGCGCCGCGATCTCCGCGCCGATGCGCCGCGTGACGACCGGATCGGCGGTGGTGCAGTCCACCAGCACCATCCCTGGTCGCATGCCGGCCAGCAATCCGCGCGGCCCCTGGACCAGTGCCTCGACCTCGGCCGAGGACGGCACGCAGGTGAAGACGATGTCGGCGCCGGCGGCGAGTTCGGCCATGTCGGCGGCCTCGCGCGCGCCGCGCCGCAGCAGGTCGTCGACCGGCGCGCGGTTGCGGTGGCCGAGAACGGTCAGCGCGTGGCCGCCGCGCTCGAGGATGTTCCTGGCCGCGCCGTGGCCCATCAGGCCGACCCCCGCGAACCCGATCCTGAAATGCCGCGTCATCGTTTCCTCCCGGCGCACTGCCTGCACGCGACCATAGGGCGAAGCGACCGCCGGTCGCCACCAGGAAGACCCGCGCCGGAAGATGGGCGAAACCGTGACGACGGCCAAATCGTCGCCACAGGCTTTCCCCGCGCGCGCCAAACCCGGAGCCCAGCTAGGAGCGCATCGTCGTCACGGCCGAGGGTCGCGGCGGCGGCGGTTCCACTTTCGCGCAGAGGATGCGTCATGCCCGATATCCCACTCCCCACGACATCGCGCGCCGCCGGCGCCGCCCTTGCCGCGGCCGCGATGCTGGTCTTCGCCTTCGCCCCCCAGGGCGCCCAGGCCCGCGGCGTCGGCGAGAGCTTCGCGCCGCTGGTCAAAGAGGTGTCGCCCGCGGTGGTGAACATCGCCGCATCGCGTCAGGTCGCCGGCCGCGACGGGCCGCAATCCGGCGCGATCGCGCCGGGATCGCCCATGGAGGAGTTCCTCCGCCGCTTCGGCGCGCCGCTGCCGCCGCGCGATCGGCCCGGCGCGCCGCCGCGCCGGACGACCGCGCAGGGCTCGGGCTTCGTGATCGACCCCGCCGGCTACATCGTCACCAACAACCACGTGGCAGGAGAGGCCACCGACATCGCCGTCACCTTCGCGGATGGAAGACAGATCAAGGCACGGCTGGTCGGCCGCGACGACAAGACCGA
>JBIKXN010000183.1:0-7023 GCA_044355765.1 Alphaproteobacteria bacterium | reverse complement strand
GCATGCGACTTGGCGGCCCGCGCGCGCGCATGGCGCCAGGCGAGCCGAGGGCGCTCTCCGAAGCCGCCCTCGCCGACTGGCTCGGACGGCACGCGGCGGTGCATCCCGAGGGGTGGGTGGACCTCGCGCGCGAGGCCTTCGTCGCGCTGGCGACGCCCTTCGCGCGCGCGGTGCTCCGCGCCTGCGTCCTGGCCGTGTCCGGCGCGGTCCATCCGCCACGCGGCGAGGCCATTGGCCTTGCCACGTCCTGGGCCCTGTCCCGGGCCGTCGACCCGGCGCGCCGCTGCTTCGCCGGGTGCCTCCTCCTGCGCGGACCAGCAGGCATCGCGATCCTCCGCGATCCCGCATTGCCGCGCGCGGCGAGCCTGGAGCAGGGACAGGCGGAGATCCTCTGGGACCGTCGCTTCCGCATCCGCCTCGACGGTTGTGCCAGCGACGGCCGCCTTGTCGCGCCCCTGGCCGACGCCTCCGCCGGCCCCGCCATGCGCGGGCGAGGGGCCGCGGCGATCGCGTCGAGGGTTCTTCCGGCGCTTCAAAGCCTTGACGGGTCGTGGCACGTGCCCCACCTCTTCTGTGGACGCGGTTCCGTCGCGCTTGTTAGCGTTCCCGGGATCGACGTCGCCTTTCGTCCAGCCCGCAAGCTCGCGGGTGGCGCGTTTGCCGGACTTCCGGCTGCCGGGCCTAGTGCAACCCAAGCGTCACGCCAGCCTTCCCCCGGGAAGCGGCGGCGACGGTCGCCGGAGAAAGAGTCTCAGCCGTGAACAACGTCGGCAAGAACCTGACCCTCTGGGTCATCGTGATCGTCCTCCTGGTGGCGCTCTACAGCGTCTTCCAGGGCAGTTCGCCGCGCGGTTCCGCGCAGCCCGTCGCCTACTCGGACTTCATCGCCGAGGTCGACCGCGGCAATGTCGGCTCCGTGAAGATCAAGGGGCCGAGCATCTCCGGCATGCTCAAGGACGGCCGGAGCTTCGTGACCTACGCCCCGTCCGACCCGGCGCTGGTCGATCGCCTGCGCGACAAGAACGTGCGCATCGAGGCCGGCCCGGAGCAGGAGCCGACCAACATCTTCATCTCCTCGATCATCTCCTGGCTTCCCTTCCTCGTCGTGCTGGGGCTCTGGATATTCTTCATGCGCCAGATGCAGTCCGGCGGCCGGGGGGCGATGGGCTTCGGGAAGTCGCGCGCGAAGCTGCTGACCGAGAAGGTCGGCCGCGTCACCTTCGAGGACGTCGCCGGCATCGACGAGGCGAAGCAGGAACTCGAGGAGATCGTCGAGTTCCTCCGCGACCCGCAGAAGTTCCAGCGCCTTGGCGGCAAGATCCCGAAGGGCGTGCTGCTCGTCGGCCCGCCGGGCACCGGCAAGACCCTGCTTGCGCGCTCGATCGCGGGCGAGGCGAACGTCCCGTTCTTCACCATCTCGGGCTCCGACTTCGTCGAGATGTTCGTCGGCGTCGGCGCCAGCCGCGTGCGCGACATGTTCGAGCAGGGCAAGAAGAACGCGCCCTGCATCATCTTCATCGACGAGATCGACGCGGTCGGTCGCCATCGCGGCGCCGGTCTTGGCGGCGGCAACGACGAACGCGAGCAGACCCTCAACCAGATGCTGGTCGAGATGGACGGGTTCGAGTCGAACGAGGGCGTGATCATCATCGCGGCCACCAACCGTCCCGACGTGCTGGATCCCGCGCTGCTGCGTCCGGGCCGCTTCGACCGTCAGGTCGTGGTGCCGAACCCGGACGTCGTCGGCCGCGAGAAGATCCTCAAGGTCCACATGCGCAAGATCCCGCTGGCGCCGGATGTCGACGCCAAGACGATCTCGCGCGGCACGCCCGGCTTTTCGGGCGCCGATCTCGCCAATCTCGTCAACGAGGCGGCGCTGCTCGCGGCGCGGCGCGGCAAGCGCTTCGTGACGATGAGCGAACTCGAGGACGCCAAGGACAAGGTCATGATGGGCGCCGAGCGGCGCTCCATGGCCATGACCCAGGACGAGAAGCGCCTGACGGCGTATCACGAGGCTGGCCATGCCCTGGTCGCGCTGTCCGTGCCCAAGACCGACCCGGTGCACAAGGTGACCATCATCCCGCGGGGCCGCGCCCTCGGCCTCACGATGCAGCTGCCGGAGCGCGACAAGTACGGGATGTCGAGGGTGGAGATGCAGTCGCGCCTGGCAATCCTGTTCGGGGGGCGGCTTGCCGAGGAACTGATCTTCGGCCCCGAGAACGTCACGACCGGCGCTGGCGGCGACATCCAGCAGGCGACGGCGCTGGCACGACGCATGGTGACCGAGTTCGGCATGAGCGAGAAGCTCGGGCGCGTGCGCTACAGCTCCAACGAGCAGGAAGTGTTCCTCGGTCATTCCGTGACGCAGCAGCGCAACGTGTCCGAGGCCACGGCCAATCTGATCGACAGCGAAGTGCGGTCGCTGATCGAGGAGGGCGAGACGACGGCGCGCCGGGTCCTCACCGAGCGCATGGACGATCTGCACGCCGTCGCGAAAGGACTGCTCGAGTTCGAGAGCCTCAGCGGCGACGAGATCGGCCAGATCCTGCGTGGCGAGCCGATCCTGCGTCCCGAGGACGGCGAACCCCCGAAGCCGACCGGTCGGCGCAGCTCGGTCCCAAGCTCGGGCCCGCGCGCCGAAGGCGGCGGATTGCGGCCGGAACCCCAGCCAGGCGCGTGACCGCGGGTTTCGACCCGGCGCGCTTCGGATGCGCGCCGGCGGGACGCCCCTTGCTGATGGGCGTGATCAACGTCACGCCGGACAGCTTCTCCGATGGCGGGCTGCATGCTACCGCGGACGCCGCCATCGCCCACGGGCGGTCGCTTGCCGCCGCGGGCGCGGACATCCTCGACGTCGGCGGCGAGTCCACCCGCCCGGGCGCCGCGGAGATCACGGCCGCGGAAGAGGCGGCGCGCATCCTGCCCGTGATCGAGGCGTTTGCGGGCGATGGCTTCGTGGTGTCCGTCGATACGCGTCGCGCGCGCGTCATGGAGGCGGCGCTGGCCCGCGGCGCGCGGATCGTCAACGACGTCACGGCGCTGTCCGGCGACCGCGACAGTCTGGCGGTCGTCGCGCGCAGCGGCGCGCCGGCGATCCTGATGCACATGCAGGGCGAGCCTGCGACGATGCAGGTGGCGCCGCGATACGACGACGTGGTGCGCGAAGTCGGCGCGTTTCTCGCTGCGCGGGTCGCGGCCTGTGCCGCCGCGGGCATCGACCGCGGGCGTCTCTGCGTCGATCCAGGGATCGGGTTCGGCAAGACGGTCGCGCATAATCTGGCGCTGCTGCGCGCGCTTCCGGCGCTGTGCGTGGCCGGGTGCGGGCTGCTTGTCGGCGCGAGCCGCAAGGCCTTCATCGGCAAGCTTTCGCGCGGCGAGAGTCCGCCCGAACGCGTGCCCGGATCGATCGCGGTGGCGCTCCACGCCGCTGCGGCGGGCGCCGACATCCTGCGTGTCCACGACGTCGCCGAGACGCGCCAGGCCCTCGAGGTCTGGCGGGCGCTGCAGGGGGCGGGGTAATCTGTGCCCATGCGGAAGATCTTCGGCACCGACGGGATACGCGGGCTCGCAAACGCCGAGCCCATGACGCCCGGGACCATGCTCCGCCTCGCGCTCGCCGCCGGGCGGCGGTTCACCCGCGGCACCCACCGCCATCGCGTGGTGATCGGCAAGGACACGCGACTCTCGGGATACATGATCGAACCGGCGCTCGTCGCCGGCTTCATCGCCGTGGGCATGGACGTGACCCTGCTCGGGCCGGTGCCGACGCCGGCGGTCGCGATGCTGACCCGCAGCCTGCGCGCCGATCTCGGCGTCATGGTGTCGGCGTCCCACAACCCCTACGCCGACAACGGCGTCAAGCTGTTCGGCCCCGATGGCTTCAAGCTGTCCGATGCCATCGAGGCGGAGATCGAACAGGCGCTGGAGGCCGCCGAACCGGCTCTGGCGCCAGCGTCGCGGCTTGGCCGCGCGCGGCGTCTGGACGACGCCGAGGGCCGCTACATCGAGTTCGTGAAGGCGACCTTTCCGAAGGGGTTGCGGCTCGAAGGGCTCAAGATCGTCGTCGATTGCGCCAACGGCGCCGCCTACAAGGTGGCGCCGGCCGTGCTCTGGGAACTGGGCGCCGAGGTAGTGCCGGTGGCGCGCGATCCGAACGGCTTCAACATCAACGAGAAATGCGGCGCGACCCATCCCGAGACGGTGCAGGCGGCGGTGGTTGCGCACGGAGCGCATCTGGGCATCGCCCTCGACGGCGACGCCGACCGCCTGATCATGGTCGACGAGCATGGCGCGGTCATCGACGGCGACCAGTTGATGGCGATGATCGCGGGCGGCTTCGCGCGCGAGGGCAGGCTGTCGGGCGGTGGGATCGTCGCCACGGTGATGTCCAATCTCGGGCTGGAGCGCTTCGTCGAGGCGCGCGGCCTCACGCTGGCGCGGACCAAGGTCGGCGACCGCTACGTCATCGAGCGGATGCGCGCCGACGGGATGAATGTCGGCGGCGAACAGTCCGGCCATATCATTCTGTCGGACTACGCGACCACCGGCGACGGGCTCGTTGCCGCTCTCCAGGTGCTCGCCGAGGCGCTGCAGGCGCAGAAGCCGATGTCCGAAGTGACGCGCCTGTTCGAGCCATATCCCCAATTGCTGCGCAACGTGCGCTACGACCGGTCGGGCGGCGATCCTCTGCTGCGCGAGCAGGTCCGGCGCGCGATCGCCGGCGCCGAAGCGGCGCTCGGCCGCGACGGACGGGTCGTGATCCGCGCCTCCGGCACCGAGCCGGTCATCCGCGTGATGGCGGAGGCGCGCGATCCGTCGCTGGTGCGGCGCAGCGTCGACGACATCGTCGACGCCCTTCAGGGGGCGGGACGCGCCGCGGCATCGGACTGACACGCTTGGGGGAGAAGGAAGATGCGGCTCGCCATCTATCATGCCGACGCGTTCGCGCGCCGGCGTTTCGCCGGCAACCCCGCCGCCGTCATGCCGCTCGACGCCTGGTTGCCGGACGAGACGCTGCAGGCGATAGCCGCGGAGAATAATCTTTCCGAGACCGCGTTCTTCGTGCGCGAAGGCCAGGGCTGGCGGCTGCGCTGGTTTACGCCGGGCATCGAAGTCCCGCTCTGCGGGCACGCCACGTTGGCGACGGCCCTGGTGATGCGCGACCGGCTCGGACTTTGGCGTGGCAGCATCGCCTTCGAGACGCTCAGCGGCACGCTGGAAGTCAGCGAGGACGAGGACCGGCTGGTGCTCGATTTTCCCGCGCAGCCGCCCCAGCCGGTCGCAGCACCCTCCGGCCTCGCGCAGGCGCTCGGCGCGACGCCGTCCGAAGTGCTGCAGGCGGTCGACCTGGTCTGCGTGTTCGCCGAGGCCGGCCAGGTGCGGGCGCTGGAACCGGATTTCCGCGCCATCGCCCGCATAGATGTCCGCAGCATCGTCGTCACCGCGCCGGGCGATCCCGGCGACTGTGACTTCGTCTCGCGCTTCTTCGCGCCGCGCGGCGGGGTCGACGAGGATCCGGTGACGGGGTCGGCCCATTGCAAGCTCATCCCGTACTGGTCGCGGCGTCTGGGCAAGACCCGCCTGTTCGCCCGCCAGGTTTCGCGGCGCGGCGGCGAATTGTGGTGCGAGGACCGCGGCGCGCGCGTACGGATCGCCGGCCATGGAGCGATCTATCTCGAGGGCAGCGTCGAGATCTGACGGCATGGAGCAACTCGTCGCGCTGGCGGTCTTCGCCTTCGTCACATCGGTGACGCCAGGACCCAACAACGTGATGCTGACTGCTTCCGGCGCCAATTTCGGCTTTCGCCGGAGCGTGCCGCATATGCTCGGCATCGCGTTGGGTTTCCCGGCGATGCTGATCGCGGTCGGCTTCGGCGCCGCGGGGGTGCTGCAATCCTCGCCTGGGCTGCATCTGGCGCTGAAATGGACAGGTGCCGCCTATCTGCTCTGGCTGGCCTTCGCGCTCGCGCGGACGGCGCCACCGATGCCAGGCGGGGATGCCGGACGGCCGATGACGATGCTCGGCGCGGCGCTGTTCCAGTGGGTCAATCCGAAGGCCTGGGTGATGCTGGCGGGCGCCTTGCCCGCCTTCACCACCGTGGGCGGATCGCTCTGGGCCGAGATCGGCGCCATGGCCGTGTGTTTCGCGCTGGCCTGTCTGCCTTCCTGCGCGCTGTGGTGCGGGTTCGGGGTGGCGATCGGACGCTGGCTGGAATCGCCGCGGGCGCTGCGCGCGTTCAACCTGTCGATGGCTGCGCTCCTCGCCGCTTCGGTCGTGGCGCTGTTCGTGTAGGCCGCGGCGGCGATTGCGGACCGGCGGTGTTTTCGGGTCTAGTCGGGCTCTCAGCGAAGCGGAGGGCGGCATGGCGACGAACGCGTACAGGATCTCGGTCATCCCCGGCGACGGCATAGGCAAGGAGGTCGTGCCCGAGGGAATCCGTGTGCTCGACACGGTCGCGGCGAAATACGGCCTCAGCTTCAGCTATGCCCATCTCGACTGGAGCTGCGAGCAGTACAAGGCGACGGGCCGGATCATGCCAGCGGACGGCATCGACCGTCTGCGGGACAGCAACGCGATCTTTCTCGGCGCCGTGGGCTTCCCGGGCGTGCCCGACCACATCTCGTTGTGGGGAATGCTGATCCCGATCCGGCGCGCGTTTCGCCAGTTCGCCAATGTGCGGCCGGTGCGGTTGCTCAAGGGCATCGACTGCCCGCTGAAGAACCGCGCGCCGGGCGAGATCGACATGATCATCGTTCGCGAGAACACCGAGGGCGAATACTCGGAGATCGGCGGTCGCCTCTATCGCGGGCAGCCGGAGGAGGTCGTCGTCCAGGAGGCGATCTTCACGCGCGTCGGCGTCGACCGCGTGATGCGCCACGCCTTCGACATCGCCAGGACGCGGCCGCGGCGCAAGGTGACCTCGGCCACCAAGTCCAACGGCATCATCCATACGATGCCGTTCTGGGACGAGCGCTTCGCCGAGATCCGCAAGGAATACCCGGGCATCGAGACCGACCAGTTCC
>JBIKXN010000181.1:0-7027 GCA_044355765.1 Alphaproteobacteria bacterium | reverse complement strand
TGTCGTGGCCGCGCGTGCCGACGCGCCGGCTCCGGGCGTCGTCGAGATCGACGCGCTGCTACCGGCTGGCTGGGGCCGCTTCGGCGGCGACCTGCGCGCGGCTCTCGCTCCGGGCGAAACGCTGCGCCTCGCCGTGTCGCTGACCGTGCCGCCGGAACCGATCGCCGGCGACGCAGCCGCGGCGCGCATCGCCTTCGCGATCGGGGGGGCACCTGCCTCGGCGGTCGAGGAGTTCTCCTATCCGCATGTCGGCGCTGGCTTCGTGGCCACGCCGACGGTGCTGCGTGTGCGCCGCGTCCGCCTGGCGACCCCGCCCGGCGTTCGGGTCGCCTATTGGGGGGATGGGCCCGATCGCACCGACGACGTGCTGCGCGGCCTGGGGGTCGACGCGAGGACGCTGGGGTCCGCGGCGCTGGCGCAGGATGGAGTGGCTGGCTTCGACACGCTCGTGCTCGGCGTCGGTGCGCTGCGCCGCATGCCGGCGCGCGCGGCGACGCTGGCGCTGCTCCATGACTGGGTCCGGGCGGGCGGGCACCTGGTGACGCTCCACCACAAGCCGGGCGACGGCTGGGACCCGGCGCATAGCGCGCCGGGATTTCTCGCCATCGGGACGCCGTCGATCCGCTGGCGGGTCTGCGATCCGGCGGCGCCGGTGCGCGCGCTGGCGCCGGACCATACGCTGCTATCCTGGCCCAACCGGATCGGCGCGCAGGACTGGGACGGCTGGCGGCACGAGCGCTGCGTCCATGCCGCGATGGGCTGGGACGAGGCCTACCGGCCCTTGCTGACGATGGCGGATCCCGGCGAGCCGGAGATCGCCGGTGCTTTGGTGAGCGGCGTCTTCGGCGCCGGTCGGCACACCCACGCGGCGCTGGCGCTGCACCGCCAGTATCCCGAGCTCGTTCCGGGTGCCTTGCGTCTGCTCGCCAATCTCGTGCAGCCGGCGTCCGGGTCTGCGGCGCGCCGCGGCTGACGGTCGCGCGGCACCGATTGCCGGTCGGGCTAGGCGCGCCTATAGTGCCGCGCGCGGTGCCATTGTGCGCTGCAGCATGACGCGGTCGGCGGAGCGGATGGAATGAACGGCGCGGAAGAGCTTCATGGCCTGTTCTTCGAGGACCTGACGGTCGGACAGACCGCCGTCATTGCGCGCACCATCACCGAGGCCGACATCGTCATGTTCGCCGGCATCTCGGGCGACACCAATCCCGTCCACATCAACGAGGAATTCGCGGCCGGCACGATGTTCTCCGGGCGGATCGCCCATGGCATGCTGACCGCGTCCTTCATCTCTACCGTGATCGGCACGCGGCTGCCGGGGCCGGGCTGCATCTATCTGTCGCAGACGTTGCGCTTCAAGGCGCCGGTCCGGGTGGGCGACACGATCTGGGCGCGCGCGACCGTGAGCGAATTGTTCCCCGAAAAGCGCCGCGCCGCCCTGGCGACCTCCGTCTCCGTGCGCGACAAGGTCGTGCTCGAGGGCGAGGCGCTGGTCATGGTGCCGCTGCGCGCGGCGCTGACGCGTCCGAGCTCCGCAGCGGCGGAGTAAGGTCTGGCCCCGGCCGGGTCGTCCAGCGAGGCGGCATGCGCATCCACAGGTCCCCTTTCGCGCTGCCGGCGGCGGCGCGCGGTGCGGTCGTCGCGATCGGCAATTTCGACGGCGTCCATCTGGGCCATCGCCGCGTGATCGAGGAGGCGCGCGCCGCGGCAAGGCGCCTGGGCGTCGACAGCGCGGTGATGACCTTCGCTCCGCATCCGCGCCGCTTCTTCCGTCCGGACCAGCCGCCATTCCTGCTGACGCGGCTGCGCGGCAAGCTGCGTCGCTTCGCCGAGATCGGCGTCGACCGCGTCCATCTGCTGCGCTTCGACGCGCGTCTGGCGGCGCTGTCGCCTGAGCAGTTCGTCGATCGGCTGCTGGTCGCCGGACTGGGGGTGCGCCATGTCTGCGTCGGTTACGACTTCGTCTTCGGCCGCGGCCGCGCCGGCACGGCGGCCTTCCTCGCCGAACGTCTCGCGGCCGCCGGCGTCGGGTCGAGCATCGTCGCGCCGGTGTCCTCGGGCGCCGGTGCGGGCGACGAGGTGTTCTCGTCCACCGCGGCGCGCCAGGCCCTTGCCGAGGGCGACACGGCGCGCGCCGCCGGGATCCTGGGCCGACCCTTCGAGGTCGAGGGGCGGGTCGCCACGGGCGATCGTCGCGGGCGGACGATCGGGTTCCCGACCGCCAATGTCTGGCTGCGCGACCAGGTCCGGCCGCGCCACGGCGTCTACGCGGTGCGCGTCGGCGTGGAGGGCGGGGGCGTCCATGACGGCGTCGCCAATCTGGGGCTGCGGCCGACTTTCGGCGGCGATCGCGAGCCGCGGCTGGAGGTCCATCTCTTCCGGTTCGCCGGCGACCTCTATGGCCGCCGCATCTGCGTCGAGCTGCGCGCCTTCCTGCGCGAGGAGCGGCGCTTCGACGGGCTCGACGCGCTCAAGGCCCAGATCGCCGCCGACGCCGAGGCTGCGCGCCTCGCCCTGGCGGGCGCGGGTTGCGATGCGCCGGGGCCTTGCCTATGATCCGCGGCCTCATGGATGCCCGGTCCTTCAGGATCGCGCGAAGCGCGCGAATTAGCCACCCGGCTCTCGACGAGAGCCGGGCCGGTTACGTTCGCCATTCCGCGTTCCCGAAGGAGACCGCGCGTCATGTCCAGCCTTCCCCCTGAGCCCGTTCCGCAATCCGATCCGCTCTGGTGCTACGCGGTGCTCGCAGCTCCCGAGCCCGACGTCCTGCCGCGCATCGTCGGCGAATTCGCCCGCCGCGGCATCGTCCCCACCCGTCTCGACGCCGTCGTTGCGCAAGCCGCGCTGACGATCGACGTCGAGGTCGGCACCCTCGACGCCCAGGCCGCGGCGCATGTCGCCGAGCGGCTGCGCGGCATAGTCCATGTCGAGCGGGTGCTGATGTCCACGAGGATCTTCGCCGAGGAGGCGCGCGCATGAGCGACACGTCCCGCACCGACTACAAGGACAGCGTCTTCCTGCCGGAGACGTCCTTCCCGATGCGCGGCGAATTGCCGAAGCGCGAGCCACAGCTGCTCGCGCGCTGGAAGGACATGGACCTGTTCGGCAAGCTGCGCGCGCGCGCCGCGGGGCGGCCGAAATTCGTGCTGCACGATGGCCCGCCCTACGCCAATGGCAACCTGCATATCGGCCACGCGCTCAACAAGATCCTCAAGGACGTGATCAACCGCGTCCACCAGATGAAGGGCGAGGACGCCAACTACGTCCCGGGCTGGGACTGCCACGGCCTGCCGATCGAATGGAAGATCGAGGAGGAATACCGCGCCAAGGGCAAGGACAAGGACGCGGTGCCGATCGTCGAGTTCCGCCGCGAATGCCGCGACTTCGCCGCGAAGTGGATCGACGTGCAGCGCGCGGAGTTCAAGCGCCTCGGCGTCGAGGGCGACTGGTCGAATCCCTACGCGACCATGACCTTTCCGGCCGAGGCCCATATCGTGCGCGAGATCCATCGCTTCGCGCTCAATGGCGGGCTCTATCGCGGCGCGCGGCCGGTGATGTGGTCGGTGGTCGAGAAGACCGCGCTGGCCGAGGCCGAGATCGAGTATCACGAGCACAAGTCCGACACGGTCTGGGTGCGCTTCCCCGTCCTGCGCAGCCCCGTCGCGGGGCTCGAAGGCGCGGCGATCGTCATCTGGACGACCACGCCCTGGACCATGCCCGCCAATCGCGGCCTCGCCGTCGGCGCTGAGATCTCCTACCGGCTCTGCCGCGTCGTCGAGGCGCCGGAGGGATCTTTCGCCAGGGCCGGAGAAAAGCTTGTGCTCGCCGCCGATCTCGTCGGCCAGGTGGAGGCGCAGCTCAAGGGCGCGAAGCTCGAAACGCTCTCCGCCTTCTCTGGCGCCGATCTCGTCGGCACGACCTGCGCCCACCCCTTCCGCGGCTGGGCGGCGGGCAAGGGCGAGGATGCCTACGGCTACGAGTTCGACGTGCCGGTGATGGCCGGCGGCTTCGTCACCACCGACGCCGGCACGGGCATCGTGCATATCGCGCCCAGCCATGGCCGCGACGATTTCGAGCTCGGCCGCGAGCACGGGCTGCCGGTGCCCGACATGATCGACGACGCCGGCGTCTACCTGCCGCAGGTCAGGCCCTTCACCGGGCGCCGCGTCTATACCGAGCAGGGCAAGCCGGGCGACGCGAATGTCGCTGTGATCAAGGCGCTGATCGAGGTCGGCGCGCTGCTCGCAAAGGGCACGCTGCGCCACGACTACCCGCATTCCTGGCGCTCCAAGGCGCCGCTGATCTTCCGCAACACGCCGCAATGGTTCATCTCCATGGCGACGAACGACCTGCGGCAGGTGGCGCTCAAGGCGATCTCGGACAGCGCCTGGTACCCGCCCGCGGGCGAGAACCGCATCCGCGCGATGATCGAGCAGCGCCCGGACTGGTGCATCTCGCGCCAGCGCGCCTGGGGCGTGCCGATCGCGGTCTTCGTGCGCAGGAAGACGGGCGAGTTGCTGCGCGATCCCGAGGTCTTCGCGCGCATCGCCGCGGCCTTCGAGGTCGAGGGCTCGGACGCCTGGTGGACGAGCCCGCCCGCGCGCTTCCTCGGCGACAAGCACGATCCCGCCGAATACACGCAGGTCTTCGACATCGTCGACGTGTGGTTCGAGTCCGGCTCGACCCATGCCTTCGTGCTCGAGCAGCGCCCCGAGCTCGCCTGGCCGGCCTCGCTCTACCTCGAGGGCTCGGACCAGCATCGCGGCTGGTTCCATTCCTCGCTGCTCGAGAGCTGCGGCACGCGCGGCCGCGCGCCCTTCGAGGGCGTGCTCACCCATGGCTTCGTGCTCGACGAGCAGGGCCGCAAGATGTCGAAGTCGCTCGGCAACGTCGTCTCGCCGCAGGAGGTGGTCGACAAGCTCGGCGCCGACATCCTGCGCCTGTGGGTCGTGTCGTCGGACTATTCCGACGACCTGCGCATCGGGCCGGAGATCCTCAAGCAGCAGGCCGAGGTCTATCGCCGGCTGCGCAACACGCTGCGCTACCTGCTCGGCGCGCTGAAGGGCTACACGCCGGAAGAGCGCGTGCCCGACGCCGAGCTGCCGGAACTCGAGCGCTTCGTTCTGCACCGGCTCGCGGAGATCGACGAGGCGCTGAAGCGCGCCAACGCGACCTACGAATTCAACCCGTTCTTCGCCGCGCTCCACAATTTCTGCGCGGTCGACCTCTCGGCCTTCTATTTCGACATCCGCAAGGACGCGCTCTACTGCGACCGCGCGGATTCCCCGCGCCGCCGCGCCACGCGCAGCACGATGGCCACGGTCTTCGACTGCATCGTGCGCTGGCTGGCGCCGGTGCTGTGCTTCACCGCCGAGGATGCGTGGCTGGCGATGCATCCCGGCGAGGAATCGAGCGTGCATCTCGAGCTCTTTCCGGAGATCCCCGCGACATGGCGCGACGAGGCTCTGGCGGCGAAATGGCGGGCGGTGCGCGACCTGCGCCGCGTCGTCACCGGATGCCTGGAGAAGGCGCGCGAACGCAAGGAGATCGGCTCCAGCCTGCAGGCGGCGCCGCTGCTGCACGCCACCGCCGAGGCGGCCGCGATCCTGGACGGGCTCGACCTCGACGAGATCTTCATCACCTCCGGCCATGCGCTTGCGGTCGGCGACGTCCCGGCGGACGACGACCTGTTCCGCCTGGCCGACGTGCCGCAGGCCGCGGCGGCGTTCCGCGCCGCGTCGGGCGAGAAATGCCAGCGCTGCTGGAAGGTTCTTCCCGAGGTCGGGACGCATGCGCATCACAAGATGCTCTGCCTGCGCTGCGCCGACGCGGTCGACCACGCCAGGGCGGGCTGAGCCATGCTCCGGCGGGGCCTCGGGCTCGCCGCCGCGGTGGCGGCGGCCGACCAGGCGACGAAATGGGCGGCCTATACGGGCCTGACCGGGCTCGCCTTCTGGGATCCGGCGCCCGATCCGCTGCCGCGCGTCGCCGGGGTGGAAGTCACGCCGTTCTTCAACCTGGTGACGGTGTGGAATTTCGGCGTCAGCTTCGGGATGTTCAATCGCGGCTCGGACGAGGCGGCCTGGGTCTTCGCGCTGATCGCGGCGGCGATCACGGCGGTGCTGGTCGTCTGGCTGCGGCGCGCGCCCAACCTGCTGGTGACCGTCGCCCTGGGATCGGTGATCGGCGGGGCGGTCGGCAACGTGATCGACCGGCTGCGGTTCGGGGCAGTGTTCGACTTTCTCGATGTCCATGCCGCGGGCTGGCACTGGCCGGCCTTCAATGTCGCCGACGCGGCGATCGCCGTCGGGGTCGGACTGCTGCTGCTGGACGCCTTGTTCGCGCCCAAACCCTCGACTAAATAGGAGTCATGCCGGTGCTCCGCCCCCTGATCCCCGTCGCCTTGCTCGCCCTCGCGCTCGGGGGCTGCGAGGAGACACGCAAGTCGATCGGTTGGGACAAGAACCCGCCCGACGAGTTCCGTATCGTCACCCGCGCGCCTCTGTCCGTGCCGCCGGAATTCGCGCTGCGCCCGCCGGCGCCGGGCGCGCCGCGTCCCCAGGAGGGCACCACGATCGACCAGGCGCGCGGCGCCGTGACCGGCGGTCGCGCGCCGGCCCGGCCGGCGCAGCCCGCCGCCGGCCAGAGCGCCGGCGAGGCGGCCCTGCTGTCCCGGGTCGGCGCCGATCGCCTCGACCCCGCCATCCGCAGCACCGTCGACCGCGAAGCGGCGGCGCTTGCCGATGCCGACCGCGGCTTCACCGACCGTCTGATCTTCTGGCGCCAGGCCGATCCGCCCGGCTCCGTGGTGGACGCCGAGCGCGAGACGCGCCGGCTGCGGGAGAACCAGGCGCTCGGCCGCCCCGCCAGCGAGGGCGACACGCCGATCGTCCGCCGCCGCCAGCGCGGCCTGCTCGAGGGTATCTTCTGAGCCCAGCCGCGCCCGTCGCGCGCCCGTCGCGCGTCCGATCCGCGCTCACGCGAAGCGCGCCGGGATCATCCGCGCGTATCGCCCTGGCGCTGCTGTGCG
>JBIKXN010000182.1:0-7027 GCA_044355765.1 Alphaproteobacteria bacterium | reverse complement strand
GACACGGTTGTCCGAGCGCAGGCGGCCGGCGTCCATCGCCGCCTTCAGTTCGGGCATGAAGATCTGCGCGCGGGTGACGGCGATGGTCGGCCGGATGTCGTAGCCCTGGGCGATCAGGTCGGCGAACATCTCGGCGGACCGGTGTCCCCACGGATCCAGCGACACGATCCGGTCGGGATCGGACCATTGCGGGTGCGGTCCGATCGGATCCGCCGGCGCGGTGTTGGTGAGATCGGGCACGTGTTCGGGATCGAGCCGACCGGCGGCGACCGCGAGCGCGCGATAGATGCCGTAGGACCCGGAATGCGTCCCGATCACGTTGCGATGCGCGGGCGTGGTCACCGTGCCGATGACGGGCCCGCGATCCGCGGCGCTCGCCGCCCCCCAGAGGATCGCGAGCGGTTTCGGCCCGCCCCCGGGATGCGATGTCAGGACGATGTGCCGGCTCGACTGCTTCCTGCGTTCCATGCGCGCGCCTCGCACAAAGCGATCCGCGGACGTCGCGCTGGAGCGCCGCCGCGGCCGCGCAGCGTACCGGATGCCGGTCGGCACCGGAAGCCTCTAGCGACCGGCCGCAGCGAGCGGGCGCAGTTCCCTCTCGCCACCGCGCGAGGCGGGCCATATGGTCATGGAGCAAGCGGATCGGAGACTGATCATGGAACCCGGCGCAGCGATCGTCCTGGCCTTCCTCGCCCTCGTCCTGGTCACGATCCTGATGGGCGTGAAGACCGTGCCGCAGGGCCAGGAATGGACGGTCGAGCGTCTCGGCCGGTACACGCGCACGCTGTCGCCCGGCCTCAGCGTCATCATCCCCTATATCGACCGCGTGGGCCGCAAGCTGTCGATGATGGAGACGGTGCTCGACATCGCCAGCCAGGAAGTCATCAGCAAGGACAACGCCACCGTGACCGCCGACGGGGTGATGTTCTTCCAGGTCCTCGACGCCGCGAAGGCCGCCTACGAGGTGCAGAACCTCAACATCGCCCTGGCCAACCTCGCGATGACGAATATCCGGTCGGTGATCGGCGCGATGGATCTCGACGAGGCGCTGTCGCAGCGCGACCTCATAAACGCCAAGCTGCTCGCGGTGATCGACCAGGCGACGACGCCCTGGGGGGTCAAGGTAACGCGCATCGAACTACGCAACATCCAGCCGCCCGCCAATCTGCTCGAGGCGATGGGCAAGCAGATGACCGCCGAGCGCGCCAAACGCGCCGACATCCTGACCGCCGAAGGCGACAAGCAGGCGGCGATCCTTCGCGCAGAGGGCCAGAAGCAGAGCGCGATCCTCGAAGCCGAGGGCAGACGCGAGGCCGCGTTCCGCGACGCCGAGGCGCGCGAGCGGCTCGCCGCCGCCGAGGCCCAGGCGACGCGGCTCGTGAGCGAGGCCATCGCCGGCGGCAGCGCCGCCGCGGTCAACTACTTCGTCGCACAGAAATACGTCGAGGCGCTGGCGAAATTCGCCGACAGTCCGAACCAGAAGACCCTTCTGATGCCCGTCGAGGCGACCGCCATCCTCGGTTCGCTCGCCGGCATCGCCGAACTGGCGCGCGACGCCGCGGCCGCGCGCGCGGCGTCGCCGCCTCCGGGCCCCTGGTCGAAGGACGCGAGGACCTGAGCCGCACCATGGCGCCCTGGATCTGGATCGTCATCGGCATCTGCCTCGCCATCGCCGAAATCTTCGCCCCTGGCACGCTCCTGCTTTGGGCCGGCGTCGCCGCGGTGGCGCTGGGCTTCGGCCTCGCCGCCGGAGAAATCGTCGGCATGCAGCCCTGGGGATGGCAGGGCGAGGTGCTCGCCTTCGTCCTGCTGGCATGCGCCTCGATCCTGGCCGGGCTCAAGCTACGCCACCGCCGACCAGAGCCGCTGGCGACCACCGACGTCAATGTCGGCAGCGCGAAGCTGATCGGCACGCGCGCGACGCTGGAGACGGCGATCCTGCGCGGGCGCGGCACGATCCGGCTGGGCGACACGCTCTGGCAGGTGACCGGCCCCGATCTGCCCGCCGGCGCGCCCGTCCGCGTCGCGTCGTCCGACGGCATCGTGCTGACCGTCGAACCCGCCGGACCCTGACCGCGCCCCAGACGCCGCAGTCACCGTTCGGGCGCCGGCGGCGCGCGCGTCAGGCTCAGGTCGATCCGCGCGGCGGCGGCGCGCAGTTCGGCGACGAGGCGATCGAGCGGGATGCGCCTGCCACGGCGTGCGGCCGCCGGCACGGCGAGACAGGCTGCCGGCACCGGCCCCGGACCGAACAGCGGCACGCTGAGATCGGTGATACCGGCGACGCGCGGACTTGGCGCCACCTCGTATCCCCGTCGGCGGATCGCAGCCAGCCGCCGCGACAGCGCCGCGCGGCGGCGCGCGGGCAATGCCGCGAGAAGGCGCTGCCGCTCGGCCTCGGGGAACCAAGCGAGACAGGTCCGTCCGGAAGCCGACTGGTCGATCGGCATCGAGAAGCCGATCGGAACCGTGAAGCTCGCCTCGCTGGGCCCCTCGACGCGCGCCACCGTGACCATGCGCCCGCCGCTCGGCACGCTGACATGGCAGGACTGGTCGATCGCCACCGCGAGCTGGCGCATCTGCGGGTAGGCGACCTCGAGCAGCGCCGCCGCCGAGGGCCGCCGCAAGCCGTGCTCGAACATGCGGTTGGTGGCGGCATAGCCGTCGCCGGCGTCCCGAGCGAGATAGCCGCGGTCCTCGAGCGTCCGCAGCACGCGGAAGATCTCGCCCGTCGAACGCCGCAGCGCGCCGGCGAGCTCGCTCAGCGTCAGCGGCGCCGGCGTCCGCGCAAGCAGTTCGAGGATGTCCAGCGCCTTTTCCAGCGCCGGCACCGAATAGGATCGCATTGTCCCGGTTCCACACAGCATGCGGGCCGCGCACCCGGCGGGCGCGCGGCGGCATTTTCATCGATGCAAATAGTTTTGACAAATGAAACCGCCCCATGCGTTACTGCGTCCGGGGGTGGCGGTTGAGCTACACGTTCAATTTCCGCGACATCTGGGCGCAGACCGACTTCATCGCGGAAGGCATAGCGATGACGCTCGGCCTCTCCGCCGCGACCATGGTCGCGGGTCTCGCGATCGGGACGCTCGGAGCCGCCGCACGCGTCTACGGCCCCAGGTGGCTTTCCGCGGCCGTGGCGAGCTATGTCGAGGTGATCCGCAACACCCCGTTGATCGTCCAGCTCTTCCTGGTCTTCTTCGGCCTGCCGAGCGCCGGCATCCGTCTCGACGCGACGACCGCATCGCTGATCGCGCTCGCTATCAATATGGGCGCCTATGCGACGGAGATCGTGCGCGCCGGACTCGAGGCGATCCCCCGGCCCCAGATCGAGGCCGGGCACTGCCTCGGTCTCTCGGGGCCGCAGGTCTTCCGCCATGTCGTGCTGTTCCCGGCGATCAAGGTGATCTACCCCGCGCTGACCAGCCAGTTCGTGCTGCTCATGCTCGCGACCAGCGTGGTGTCGCAGATCTCGGCGCCCGACCTTTTCCACGTCGCCTCGATCATCCAGTCGCGCACCTTCCGCGACTTCGAGATCTACGCGGTCGTCTCGGTCATCTATCTCTGCCTCGCACTCGCCTTCAAGCTGCTCTTCGCGGCGATCCACCATGTCGTGTTCGGCCGGCGATGATCCGGGAATTCGCCCTCATCGACGTCTATTTCCTGCTCCTGGCGGCGCGCTGGACCCTGGCGCTGACGGCGCTCGCCTTCGTGGGCGGCGGGATCTTCGGCATCGTCGTCGCGCTGCTGCGGGTATCCCCCTTCGCGCCGCTGCGCGCCATCGCCAGCGTCTATGTCAGCGTCGTCCAGGGCATTCCGTTGCTTGGCTGGCTGTTCGTGTTCTTCTTCGGACTGCCGATCCTGGCCAAGGTCCAGGTCTCGCCGTGGATCGCGGCGACCGTCGCGTTCTCGTTCTACGCCGGCGCGTTCCTGGGCGAGATCTGGCGCGGCTGCCTGCAGGCGATCCCCCGCCAGCAATGGGAGGCGGGAGCGGCCCTTGGGCTCGGCTTCGGCGAGCAGCTGCGCCACATCATCGTCCCGCAGGCGGTCCGCATCGCCATCCCGCCGACCGTCGGTTTCCTGGTCCAGCTGATCAAGAACACGTCGCTGGGCGCGGTGATCGGCTTCGTCGAGCTGACGCGCGAGGGACAGCTCACCAACGCGGCGACCTATCGCCCGTTCACCGTCTACATCGTCGTGGCGATCATCTATTTCGCGATGTGCTTCCCGCTCACGCAGCTGAGCCGGCGGCTCGAAAGGAGGCTGCGTGTCGCTCGTTGAACTGAGGAACGTGGTCAAGCGCTTCGGCACCAACACCGTCCTCGACGATGTGTCGCTGGAGATCGAACCCGGCGAGATCATCGCGGTCATCGGTCGCTCCGGATCGGGCAAGAGCACGATGCTGCGCTGCGTGAACGGCCTCGAGCCGATCCAGGGCGGCCGCATCGTCGTGGACGGCGAGGCGGTGAGCGATCCGGGCGCGGATCTGCGGGCGCTTCGCCAACGCGTCGGCATAGTGTTCCAGAGCTACAACCTGTTCCCGCATCTTTCGGTGGAGCGCAACATCACCCTCGCGCCCCGCGTCGTGAAGCGCATGGATCCCGCCGAGGCGCGAACGCTGGCGCGCGACGTCCTCGCCCGCGTCGGGCTCGTCGAGAAGATCGACGCCTATCCCGATCAGCTCTCGGGCGGGCAGCAGCAACGGGTCGCGATCGCGCGCTCGCTGGCCATGCGGCCCAAGCTGATGCTGTTCGACGAGATCACCTCGGCGCTCGATCCCGAACTCACCGGCGAGGTGCTCAGGGTGCTCGAGCAGGTCGCCCGCGAAGGCATGACGATGATGCTGGTCACCCACGAGATGGGTTTCGCGCGGCGCGTCGCGACGCGGCTGGTGTTCATGCACCAGGGCAAGATCTGGGAGCAGGGTCGTGCCGCCGACGTGCTCTCGAATCCGCGGACGCCGGAGCTGGCCACGTTCCTCGAAGCCGTCCTGCACTGACTTGACCGAACCCACCGCAACCAGAGGAGGAAAACGTCGATGAAACGTCTTGCGATCGGACTCTTCGCCGCGCTCGCCATGATGGCGGGGGCGGTAGAGGCCAAGGCGAATGCCCTGGCCGACATCCTCAAGAAGGGAGTCGTGCGGATAGCGATCCCGCTCGACGTGCCGCCCTTCGGATCGGTCAACCAGGAGCGCAAGCCCGAAGGCTTCGACCTGGACATGGCCGAGATGGTCGCCAAGGGCCTGGGCGTCAAGCTGGAGATCCAGCAGGTCACCGGGGCGAACCGCATCCCGTTCCTGCTCACCGACAAGGTCGACATCGTGATCTCGGTCATGGGGCTGACCCCGGAGCGCGCCAGGCAGATCATGTTCACCGCGCCCTACGCCGACACGAATCTGGCGGTGTTCGGCCCGAAGAGCGTGGCGATCAAGTCCGCCAGCGAGCTCGGCAATCTCCGCGTCGTCGCCGCCAAGGGCACGACGCAGGAACTCGGCCTGACCGCCATGAACCCGCGCGCGAACATCATGCGCACCGAGGACGACGCGACCGCCGCGACGGCCTATATCACCGGACAGGCCGAGCTCTTCGCCACCAACAGCCTGGTCGTTCCCGACCTCGTCAAGCGGGCGCCGAACAAGGAGTTCGACCTCAAGTTCGTCATCCGCCGCAGCCCCGCGCATATGGGCGTGAAGATGGGCGAGATCGCGCTGCTGCAATGGCTCAACAGCTTCATCTTCTTCAACACCATGAACGGCGAGCTCGACAAGTTGCACCAGAAATGGCTGGGCATGCCGATGCTGCCGCTGCCGACGCTCTGACGCGCCAAACCGCGGGACGCCGGCACACCCGGCGTCCCGCGCGACGCGAGACAGCCGGACGACGATCCGGCACATACCGAGAAGGAAGACCGATGATTCGCAGAGCAACCCGTGCCATCGCCGCCTGCGTCGCCCTGACGCTGACGCTTTTCGCCGCCGCCGAGGCGCGCGCCGACAAACTCGCCGAAATCATCCAGAAGGGTGTCGTGCGGATCATCGTCTTCGGCGACGTGCCTCCCTTCGGCGCCGTGAACGCCCAGCGCCAGCTCGAAGGTTTCGACATCGACCTCGCGCGGCTCGTCGCCGAATCGCTCGGCGTGAAGCTCGAACTGGTGCAGGCCACCGCCGCGAACCGCATCCCCTTCCTGCTGACCGACAAGGCCGACCTCAACATCGCCGCCATGTCGGTCACCGCCGAGCGCGCGCGACAGGTCATGTTCAGCGCCCCTTATGCGGACACGTCGCTTGCGGTGTTCGGCGCCAAGTCGCTTGCCGTGCGTGGCCCCGCCGATCTGGGACGCAACAAGGTCGCCGTGGCAAAAGGCACAACCGAGGACCTCGTCCTGACCGCCGTCGCGCCCAACGCCGACATCATGCGGACCGAGGACAACGCCACCGCCGTGCAGGCCTATCTTTCCGGCCAGGCGCAGCTTCTCGCGGCCAACAGCGTGGTCGTCGTCGAGCTCGCCAAGCGCGCCGCTGGCAAGGAGTTCGACTTCAAGTTCGCCCTGCGCCGCGCTCCGGCGCATGTCACCATGCGTATGGGCGAACAGAATCTGCTGCAGTGGGTCAACACCTTCATCTTCCAGGCGACGCTGAACGGCTCGCTCGACGCCCTCCACGTCAAGTGGCTGGGCGGTCCGATCACCGCGCCGCTGCCTCCGCTCTGAACGCAGCCGGCGGCGCCGTGTCCAGACACGACTTCACCGCCGGAGAATTCGCGGAACGTCGCGCGCGGGTCGGGGCCGCGCTCGGCGCCGCCGATCTCGACTGGCTCGTGGCGATCCACCCGGTCTCCATCCACTGGCTGACCGGGTCGGACGCCAAGAGCTATCAGGAATTCCAGTGCCTGCTGGTTCCCCGCGACGCCGGTCCCCTGACCGTCCTGACGCGCGAAGGCGAGGTCAACGAGTTCCGCGACGACGCCCTGGTCGACGAGATCGTCGGCTGGGGCGGCGGACTGGTCGAGGATCCCGTGGCGGCCTT
>JBIKXN010000179.1:0-7047 GCA_044355765.1 Alphaproteobacteria bacterium | reverse complement strand
CGCCGACCAGCGGCGCCAGCCCACCTGCTCGCCGAGCACGAGGGCGGAGAGCGCGGTGACGACGAACGGACCGACGAAGGCCAGGACCGTCACGGTCGCGAGCGGCATGCGCACGAGCGCCGCCGCCGTGAGTACGGTCGCGCCAAGGAAGGCGCAGCCGCGCAGGATCATGAGGCCTCGTCCGGGCGATGCGGCGACACGCGCAGGGCGTCGCAGCACCGCCGGGGCGAGGAAGATCACGAACAGCGCGAAGCGGCTGCAGACCACGAGCATCAGCGGCACGCTGTCCATGAGCCATTTCTGCAGCGCGTCCGTCACGCCGAAGACCGCCTGCGCGGCGATCATCATCAGCACGCCGCGCGCCGGGTGGTCCCTGTCGATCACGTACGCTCCTCGCCCGCCGCCGGCGCGCGCGAACTTGCGCCGACCCGTCGTGGCCACGATGATAGCGCGTCTTCGCGGCACGGAGGGTTGCATGAACGGCAGGACGCGCATCTGGACGGACATCGATTTCGGCAAGGCCGGCAAGCAGGTCGGCTGGGTGAACCTGCCGCACTCGGTCACCCGCTCCGCATATGGGATGATCGCGATCCCGATCGCGGTGGCGCAGAACGGAACCGGACCGACCGCGTTCCTGATGGCTGGCAACCACGGCGACGAGTACGAGGGCCAGATCGCGCTGTGCAAGCTGATCCGTGCACTGGATCCGGCACGCCTGCAGGGCCGCGTGATCGTCATGCCCGCGGCGAATCTCCCCGCGGCGATGGCCGGCGCGCGCGTGTCGCCGATCGATGGCGGCAATCTCAACCGGTCCTTCCCCGGCGATCCCGAGCGCGGCGTCACCCAGGAGATCGCGCATTACATCGACAGCGTGATCTTCCCGATGGCGGATCTCTTCGCGGATCTGCATTCGGGCGGATCGTCGCTCGCCTATATACCGTTCGGCAGCACCAACGAGGGACCGGACGCCGAACTGAATGCGCGCTCGCTCGCCGCGCTGACCGCCTTCGGCACCGAATACTCGGTGGTGTGGAAACACGCCGACCCGCGCTACTCGCCGGGAGCGGCGATCAAGCGCGGCCTCGTGCAGATCGCCGGCGAGTTCGGAGGCGGTGGCAGCGTGAACCGGCGCATGCTGCGCAACGTCGAGGACGGGCTGTGGCGCCTGCTCAAGCACATGGGGATCTGGGACGGGCCGACCGCGCCCGCGCCGGCGACGCGCTACATGAACGTCCCCGGCATCGACTGGCATGTCCATGCGCCGTCTCCGGGGCTGTTCGAACCGGCTACCGATCTCGGCGACTGGGTCAAGGCCGGCGACCTGTGCGGCCATGTCCATTTCGTCGACGACCCCGGCCGCGCGCCGGTGCCCTGCGTGTTCAAGCGCGACGGTCTCGTGATCTGCCAGCGTCATCCGGCGCGCGTCGAGCGCGGCGACTGCGTCGCCCATCTGGCCGTCGATGGCGTCTGATCTCGCCTGGCTGGGCGCCCGCGAGATGCTCGCGGGCCTCGCGCGCCGCCGCTTCTCGGCCGCGGCGCTCGCCGAGTCCTGTCTCGACGCCATCGCCGCGCGCGACCCGGCGATCCGCGCCTTCGTGCGGCTGGACCCAGCGGCGCGCGCCGCCGCGCGGGCGGCCGACGCGCGTCGCGCGCGGCGGCCGCTCGAAGGCCTGCCCGTCGGGATCAAGGACCTGATCGACACCGCCGGGCTCGGCACGGAATACGGCGCCCGGGTCTTCGCCGGCCATGTTCCCGCGCATGATGCCCATGCCGTTTGGCGGCTGCGCGAAGCGGGGGCGATCGTGATCGGCAAATGCGCGACCACGGAGTTCGCGAACATGCATCCCGCGGCGACCCGCAATCCGCATGGGCTGCGGCACACGCCGGGCGGCTCGTCGAGCGGATCCGCCGCGGCGGTCGCCGCAGGCTTCGTGCCGTTGGCGCTGGGCACGCAGACCGGCGGCTCGGTGATCCGCCCGGGGTCCTTCTGCGGCGTCTTCGCCTTCAAGTCCTCCTGGGGCCGCACCGAGACGCATGGCGTCCACGAGCTCGGCCGCTCGCTGGACACGGTCGGATGGTTCGCGCGCGCCGCCGAGGATCTGGAGGTGCTCGCGCCCGTGCTGCTGACCGCGCATCGCCGCGCCGCGGCGCCGGCCAGTCCCCGTTTCGTGCGGCTGGCGACGCCGTTCGACGCCGCCGCCTCGGCGGAGATGCGCCGCGCATGCGACGCCTTCGCGCGCGACGTGGAGCGCGCCGGCGGGCGGGTCGTCCGCCGCCGTCTGCCGTCCTGGTTCGCCCAGACGCGCGAAGCTCATCGCGTGGTGATCTCGGTCGAGGCCAGCCGCGCCTTCGCGCGCTACCTGCGCGAGACCCCGGGCAAGCTGAGCGCGAACATCCGCGGCTTCATCGCGGTCGGGCAGCGCAACGAACGCCGCTACGCCGAGGCGCTGAAATTCGCCGATCGCGCGCGCACGCTGCTGGAGGACGCGTTCGGCGACGACGACGTATTCATCGTGCCGGCGGCACCCGGCACCGCGCCGCGCGGCCTCGCCTGGACCGGCGATTCGGTGTTCAGCGGCTTCTGGTCGCTGCTGCGTGTGCCCTGCACGACCTCGCCCTACGCCACCGGCGCGGACGGCCTGCCGCTGGGCGTGCAGCTCATCGGGCGCTACGGTGCCGACGAGCGGCTGCTCGCCGTCACGCGCTGGGCCGCCCACCAGCTGGGGATCGCCGCGGTCAGGCCGGCATGACCGCCCCGCGTCGCCCGCGTCCGTGAGCGCCGTCGCCGGCATGCGCGCAGGCGACGCGCTGCTGGCGGCTTTCGCGGCCTGCATCTGGTCGGGGGCCTTCATCGCCACCGAGGCGGCGCTGCGCGACTGTCCGCCGATCCTGTTCGCGGCGCTGCGTTTCTGCCTGTCGGCGCTGGCGCTGCCCTTTCTCGCGCGCCCCCATGTCTCGTGGCGGGCGCTGCTTGCGCTGGGTCTGCTGATCGGCGTCGGCCAGCATGTCGGCATCTTCATCGGCATGGCGACGGGCGTCACGCCGGGCATGGCCGCGTTGCTCGCCCACACGCAGAGCTTCTTCACGCTCGCGCTCGCCTGGGGGCTGATGGGCGAGGCGCTGACGCCGCGCCGTCTGGCCGGTTTCGGCTGTGCGTTCTTCGGCCTGGTGCTGCTGATGCTCGAACGCGGAGCGCCGATGCCGCCGCTGGCCATCGCCGCGGTGCTGGCGGGCGCGCTGGCCGGCGGCGCCGGCAACCTGGTGCTGCGGCGGATCGGCGTCGCAGATCCGCTTGCGGTGGCTGCCTGGCTGTCGGCGATCGCGGCGCCGGTCCTGCTGGCGCTGTCGATCGGCGTCGAGGGCGTGGCGTCGCTCCGCGCGACGCTGTCCGCCCCGGGACCGGGACTGATCGCCGCGATCGTCTATTCGGGCATCATGTCCGGCCTTGTCGCCTATGCGATCTGGGCGCGGCTGTTCGCGCGCTACGAGGCCTATCGCGTCGCACCCTTCATGCTTACGGTGCCGGTTGGCGCCATCGCGCTGTCGGCGCTGTTGCTGGGCGAGCGGCCGGGGGTCTGGCGGCTGGGCGCTGCTGCGGCGATCCTGGTCGGCCTCGCCCTCAATCTCGCGCCGATGCGTCAGCGTCGCTGAACGGCGGCGCGACGCCCCAGCGCAACGATCGCCACCACCGCGGCGAGGAACAGGAGGCTCTCGGGCTCGACGCCTTCGCCCGCCACCGCCCAGCCGCCGGCGAGCGTGAAGAAGCCTTGCAGCAGCTGCGTCTGACCGACACGCGCGGTTCCGCCGAGCGCGAGACCGCGATACCAGGCGAGGAAGCCAAGGAACATCGAGCCCAGCCCGACATAGACGAAGCCGATCCAGGCGGACGCGTCGGCGCGTGCGATCCCGGTCGTCGCCGCGAGCCAGACGACGACCGGCAGAAGCGCAGGTGCCGAGAGCACGAGGATCCAGGAGATCGTCTGCCAGCCGCCGATGCTGCGCGCCACCACGGCGCCCTCGGCGTAACCGAAGGCGGCGAAGACCACGGCCAGCGCGAGCCATGCATCCGCCTGGGACAGGCCGCCGCCGCCTGCTCGCAGCGCGAAGGCGACAACGACGGCGCTGCCAGCGGCGGCCCAGGCCCAGAAGGCGGGCGAGGGGCGTTCGCCGCCGCGCAGCGTCCCGGCCAACGCGGTCGCGAGCGGCAGCAGGCCGAGCACCACGGCGCCGTGGCTCGCCGGCGCCGTCGTCATGGCGAAGGTGGCGGCGACCGGAAAGCCGACGACCACGCCCACTGCGGCGAGGAACAGCCGGCTGCGCAGTCCGGCCGGGGGAAACGGCGTGCGCATGGCCGCGAGGGCGAGACCGGCCGGCAGGGCTGCGAGCACGGCGCGTCCCAGCGCGACGAAGAGCGGGTCGAGCCCGGCCACCGCGAGGCGCGTGAAGGGCAGGGTCAGACCGAATACGGCGACGCCCAGCAAGCCCCACGCGAAGCCGCGTGCCTCGGTGTCGCGGTTCACCGCGGATGCGTCATGCGGATCCCGGATCAGGCGGGATGCCACCACTTGCCGCCGAGCACGACCCCGGATGCCGCGAGGCGCTCGGTGCCCTCGACGCTTTCGCCGATCGCGTCGAGGAATTCGTAGCGTCCGCTGCGGATCTCCAGGATCGACGCGTCGCCGACCGCGCCGGGCGCCAGCGTGCCGAGCTCTGGCCTGCCGATCGCCTTCGCCGCGTTGACCGTCGCCAGTCTGATGACCGTCGGCAGATCCAAGCCCAGGCAGAGGAATTTCGACATCGTCGTCAGCAGGTCGAAGGCCGGGCCGTCGATCGACAGGATATGGACGTCGGACGAGATGACGTCGGGCAGGAAGCCGTGCGCCAGCATGGCGCGCGCGGTCTTGAACCCGAACGACCCGGCGCCGTGACCGATGTCGAAGATCACCCCCTTGGCCCGCGCGGCCAGGACCTCGTCGCGCACGCGGCCATCCGCGGTCGAGGGCGCGTTCGGGAAGGGGCGGAAGCAATGGGTGAGGACGTCGCCGGGCCGCAGCAGGTCGAGCACGTCGCGCCGCGCCGGCGGCGGAAAGTCGAGATGCGCCATCACCGGCATGCCGAGTTCCTCGGCGACCTCGATCGCCATTTCGAGCGGCATGATGCCCGTCTCGTTGCTGGTGCCGCGTCCGACGCGCACCTTGATGCCGAGGACGAGATCGCGGTTTTCGTGCGCGACGCGGACGCATTCGCGCGTGTCGAGCAGGCGCAGATCCTCGCTTTCGCCGACCATCACGGTCCGCGAGAACGCGAAGATGCCGGGATAGGACAGGTTGAGATAGGGCAGGATCCGGACCGGCGACGGCTCGATCACATGGGCGCGGAAACCCGGGAAATTGCCCGGCCCGGCGCTGCCCGCGTCGACAAAGGTCGTGACCGCGCCGCTGCGCGCCAGCGGTTCCGCGGCGACGCCCAGCGACGTCCCGCCCCAGTAGACATGGGTGTGCAGGTCGATCAGGCCGGGGGTGACGATCTTTCCGGACACGTCGCGCGTGCGGGTGCCGGCCAGTCCGTCGCCGAGCGCGGCGACGCGTCCGGCCGCGAAGGCGACATCGGCCACGCGGTCGACGCCCTGCGCCGGATCGATCACCCGGCCGCCCTTGAGAACCAGATCGTACATCGCCAAGTCCCTCCCCCGGTTGAGCGCGGCCAAGGCTAGCCGATCGCACGCCGATGGGAAGGCGCCGTTTCACCGATGGCCATGCGCGCCGTGCAGGCTATCCGCGGTTGCGCGGGCGCGGTCGCGCCGACAATATCCGCGACCGGCGGGGATGGACGGCAGGACCATGAGGAGGCGCGGCATGACGCAGGATCTGGAATGGCAGGCGCGGGTCGAACTGGCGGCTGCCCACCGCATGGCGGTGATGCAGGGGTTCAACGAAGGCATCTGCAACCATTTCACTCTCAATGTGCCGGGGCGGCCCGGCCTGTTCCTCGCCATCCCCTATGGTCTCCACTGGGCCGAGGTGAAGGCGAGCGACTTCCTGGTCTGCGACTACCAGGGGCGCGTCGTGGAGGGCGAGGGCGAGATCGAACTGACGGCGTGGTGCATCCATGCGCCGATCCATCGCCTCAAGCCCGACGCCAATTGCCTGCTGCACACCCACATGCCCTTCGCCACCACGCTGACGATGCTGCAGGACCAGCGGCTGGAGGCGATGGGGCAGATGAGCGCGATCCTCGCGCCGTCGATCAGCTATGACGAGGAATACACCGGTCTCGCGCACGAGCCGGCGGAGGGCGAGCGCCTCGCCGCCATCCTCGAGGACGGCAAGACGATCCTGTTCATGGCGAGCCACGGCGTGATGGTCACGGGGCGCACGATCGCCGAGGCCTATGACCGCCTCTACTACCTCGAGCGCGCCTGCCAGACGCAGGTCTATGCCTACATGACCGGGCAGAAGCGCCGCCGCGTCCGTCAGGACGTGATCGCGACGCTGCGCCAGCAGGTGGCGTTCGGGCTCGAGGGCGGCGGCGTCGCGCCAAAGGGCGGCAGCCCGGCGCAGCGCCATTTCGACGCGCTCAAGCGCGTGCTGCAGCGACGCGGCGAAGGCGATTACGAGGCCTGAACCTGGTCCGTCACATCACGTCGTCGTCGAACTTCAGCAGCGGCGAGGCCCGGAACCGGTCGCGCAGCGTGGCCCGCCGCGCCAGTTTCGCGCGCACCGCGTCGGGAAGCTCCTCCGGCGTGATCACGCCCTTGGCGACCAGCAGGTCGATCAGGTCCTCGAGCACGCGGATGAAGTCGCTGTCGGAGGCGCGCAGCGTCTCTCGCGCAGCGTCGGCGCGCTGGCGCGTAGCCTGGAAATGCCGCACCTCCGGGGTGTCTTCCTCGAGGAACTCGAGCGCCTGCGCCGAGGGGGACTCGGTGAGGGCGACGATGGCGCCGGACGGATCGCGCTGGACGTAGGGCACGGCTCAGCGCTCCCGCAACGCGCGCTCGCGCGCGCGCAGGATGGGCTTCAGCAGATAGTCGAGCACGGTCTTGCGACC
>JBIKXN010000178.1:0-7052 GCA_044355765.1 Alphaproteobacteria bacterium | reverse complement strand
GACGCGCTGTAGCGCCGGGCGCGCCCGGCGTTCAGGTCGCGGCGTCGATCACCGGGCCGCGCCGCGCCTCGCGCTCGCGCGCGAGATGCATGCGCAGGATCTCCATGTTGCGCTCGTTCGACCGCCAGACGGCGTCCGCGGCCCAGCCCAGCACCGGGACGGCGCTGAAGGCAGCGTCCACGCCCAGATTGCCAAGCATGCGCAGCAGCAGTCGCTTCGGCGCGCCCAGACGCCGCGCCTCCCAAACCAGATAGCCGGCGATCCCCTTCGAGACCACGAACCCGATCCCGGGGATCAGGTTGAGCAGCAGATCGGCACCGATGCGGACCTGCGTGCCGGGTATACCGATGGCGCTGTCGAGCACGCGGGCGAGCGCCTCCAGGCGCTCCTGCGCGGCATCTATCTCGCGATCTCCCGCGAGGCGGGTCGTCTGCGCGGCGGCATATGCGTAACCGGCGAAATCCATCGTGGTCTCCCAGATGCGCTGGCCGGTGCGCCCGGCCAGCGAGGTGGAAGATCCGACATCGCAGCCGCGTGGCTGCCAGAGGGGCCCGGATCGGACATCCGCAGATGGGTGCGTCTGCGCCGCGCTTCAAGGCCACGAAGCCCCGGGGTCAGGGGGGCGCAAGCGCCGCGATGCAGCCCGCCGCGTCCGACCCGGGGGCGCGGCGGCGCGGTCAGAGGATGAACTTGCCGAGATCGGTGTTCCTGGCGAGTTCTCCGACCTTGGCGCGGACATAGGCGGCGTCGATGCGCAGGCTGGTGCCGGGCTGGTCGGTCGCCGCGAAGCTGATCTCTTCCAGCAGCCGCTCCAGTATCGTGTGCAGCCGACGCGCGCCGATGTTCTCGATGCTGCGATTGACCTCCGCGGCCAGCGCGGCGATCTCGGCGATGCCGTCCTCGGCGAAGTCGAGCGTGACGTCTTCGGTCCCGAGTAGCGCCGCGTACTGCTTGGGCAGGCTGTTCTCCGTCTCCGTCAGGATGCGCACGAAATCCTCGCGCTCCAGTCCCTTGAGCTCGACGCGGATCGGCAGGCGTCCCTGAAGCTCGGGCAGCAGGTCCGACGGCTTGGCGACGTGGAAGGCGCCCGAGGCGATGAACAGGACGTGGTCGGTCTTCACCGGTCCGTGCTTGGTGGCAACGGTCGTGCCTTCTATCAGCGGCAGCAGGTCGCGCTGCACGCCCTCGCGGCTGACATCGGCGCCGCCGCGGCCTTCGCGCGCGCTGATCTTGTCGATCTCGTCGATGAAGACGATGCCGTTCTGCTCTGTCGCGGCGCGCGCCTCGCGCAGCACGCGGTCCTGGTCGAGCAGCTTGTCCGATTCCTCGGCGATCAGGATCTCGTAGCTCTCGCGCACCGTCGTCTTGCGCGGCCGGGCGCGGCCACCGAAAGCCTTGCCCAGCATCTCGCCGATGTTGAGCATGCCCATCTGTGCGCCGGGCATGCCCGGCACCTCGATGGTCGGCATCTGCATGCCGCCGCCATCCTGCACCTGGATCTCGATCTCGCGGCCGTCCAGCGTCCCCTCGCGCAGCATCTTGCGGAATTTCGCCCGTGTCTCGGCCGAGGCGCCGTCGCCCACCAGCGCGTCCAGCACACGCTCCTCGGCGGCGAGTTCGGCGCGCGCCTGGACCTCCTTGCGCAGCCGCTCGCGTGTCATGCCGATGGCGACCTCCAGCAGGTCGCGCGCGATCGATTCGACGTCGCGGCCCACATAGCCGACCTCGGTGAATTTGGTCGCCTCGACCTTCAGGAACGGCGCCTGGGCGAGTTTCGCGAGACGCCGCGCGATCTCGGTCTTGCCGCATCCCGTCGGCCCGATCATCAGGATGTTCTTGGGCAGCACTTCCTCGCGCAGTTCGGGCGGCAGCTGCAGCCGGCGCCAGCGGTTGCGCAGCGCGATCGCCACCGCGCGCTTGGCGGCCGCCTGGCCGACGATGAAGCGATCGAGCTCGGAAACGATCTCGCGCGGCGAGAAACTTGTCATCTGCCTGTCCTGACGGAAAACCGAGGATGCCCGGGCTCGGGAGACCAGGGCATGTAAGCCGCCGGGCCGACGCTATCAAGCGCCAAGCCTCTTCCGCAGCGGCAGCGCGCGAGCGCAGACTGCGCGTATCGCGGGCAAGAGGAAACGATGGACGGCGTGATCATCGACGGCTGGCGCCCCGGCGCGATCGCCCGGGCGATCGCGCTGCACATGGACTATTACGCACCGGCCTGGGGCTTCGGGCTGCGCTTCGAGAGCAAGCTCGCCGCCGAGATGGGCGAATTCCACGGTCGTTTCGAGGTTGGCCGCGATCTGTTCCTGGGCGCCTACGCGCCTGACGGAGCTTTGATGGCGACGCTCTCGGTCGACGGCGTGGATGCGACGGGCGAGGGGGCGCATCTGCGCTGGTTCATCGCCGCGGCCAGCGCCCGCGGCCAGGGCCTCGGCGCCGCCTTGATGCGCCGCGCCGACGCGTTCATGGATGCGCGTGGCTATCGCAGTGCCTATCTGACGACCTTCGCCGGTCTCGATGCGGCCCGCGCCTTGTACGATCGCCATGGCTACGCCCTGGTCGCCGAGGAGAAGGCCGATCCCTGGTCTGGGACCGTCGGTCTGCAGCGTTTCGAGCGCAGGCGCTGAGGCGCGGCCGCGCCGCGCTCAGTCCAGGCTTTCGATCACGACATTGGCGTTGGTGTAGACGCAGATCTCCCCGGCGATGCGCATCGCGCGCGCGGCGATCTCGCGCGCCGTCAGCCCGTCGACGGTCGCGAGCGCACGCGCGGCCGCCAGGGCGTAGCTGCCGCCCGAGCCGATGCCGATCAGCCCGTCCTCGGGCTCGAGCACGTCGCCGGTTCCGGTCAGGACCAGCGAGACGCTGCGATCGGCCACCGCCATCATCGCTTCCAGCCGGCGCAGATACCGATCGGTACGCCAGTCCTTGGCCAGCTCGACGCAGGCGCGGGTCAGCTGTCCCGGATGCTTTTCCAGCTTCGCCTCAAGCCGTTCGAACAGGGTGAATGCATCGGCGGTTGCGCCGGCGAAGCCGGCCAGGATGGCGCCGTCGCCCAGCCGCCGAACCTTGCGTGCGTTGGATTTGATCACGGTGGCGCCCAGGCTGACCTGGCCGTCGCCGGCGATCACGACCTGGCCGCCGCGGCGCACGGACAGGATGGTCGTGCCGTGCCAGACCTGGGATCCGGTTTCGTCTCGCATGCGTCGGGTCCTCGGGTTTCGGTAACCGGATCTAGGCGCCTTCGGACGGATGATCAAGCATGACGCCGCTTGTCCGGGCGTTCCGGCGCGTTACCATTCCGGACGGGGCCGGCCCGTCCGGCCATTTCCTCAGGGAGAAGAAAAATGATGTCTGGATTGCGCGCGCTCGCCGCTGCGGCGCTGATCGCCGTCGCCGCCGCGCCAGGGGCTGCGCTGGCTCAATTCGCCTTGCCGCCGCTGCCCTATGCCGCCAACGCGCTCGAGCCGCATATCGACACGATGACGATGGAGATCCATCACGGCCGCCACCACATGGCCTTCATCACTGCGCTCAACGCCCAGGCGCGCGACAATCCGGCCCTCAAGCCCGACGCGGTCGAAGCGGTCCTGCGCGAGATCTCGAAGCATCCCGTGCCCACCCGCAACGCGCTGGGGGGTCACTACAACCACGACCTGTTCTGGCAGGTGATGGCGCCCGCCAATGCGACAGGCGCGCCGTCCGCCGCTCTGACCGCCGCGATCAACGCCGCGTTCGGGTCGATGGACGAGATGAAGAAGCGCTTCGACCAGGCGGCCGTCACGCGGTTCGGTTCGGGCTGGGCGTGGCTGATCGTGACTGCCGACCGGAAGCTGGCGATCACCTCGACCGCCAACCAGGACAACCCGCTGATGGACGTCCCGGGGATCGAGCGCGGAACGCCGGTACTCGGCCTCGACGTGTGGGAGCACGCCTATTACCTGAAGTACCAGAACCGCCGTGCCGATTACGTCACCACATGGTGGAACGTGGTCAACTGGAACGAGGTCAGCCGCCGCTTCGACGCCGCCACCAGATAGGCGGACCGTCGGGCGCCATGGTCCGGCCTGTTCCCTTCCGGGGGCGGGCCGGGTCAGGCGCGCGGCCGCGCTTCCGCGCGGCCGGGTTTCGTGCATCATCGCCGACCTGCGGCGAAGGAGAGGATCGGCGATGCGCAATCTGACGGTCGACGGCGGACGGCTCTGGGACAGCCTGATGGAGATGGCGAAGATCGGCGCCACGCCAAAGGGCGGTGTCTGCCGCCTGGCATTGACCGATCTCGATCGTGCGGGACGCCAACTCTTCGTGGACTGGTGCCTCGCGGCAGGATGCACCATCGCGGTCGACAAGGTGGGCAATGTCTTCGCCCGGCGAGAGGGCCGCGACGCCGCGCGTCCCGCGGTGATGACGGGCAGCCATCTCGACACCCAACCCACCGGCGGGCGATTCGACGGGATCTTCGGCGTGCTCGCCGGGCTCGAGGTCGTCCGCACCCTGAACGATCGTGGGATCGCCACCGAAGCGCCAATCGAGGTCGCCGTGTGGACCAACGAGGAGGGCTCGCGATTCTCCCCGGCGATGATGGGCTCCGGGGCCTATGCCGGGATCTTCCCGCTCGCCGAGGTGCTGGAGAAGCGCGACATGGACGGCAAGCGCTTCGGCGACGAGCTGGCGCGCATCGGCTTCGCGGGACACGACGAGCCCGGCAGCCGCGCGGTCGGCGCCTATTTCGAGGCCCATATCGAGCAGGGCCCGATCCTCGAGGCCGAAGGCCGGACGATCGGCGTGGTCACCGGCTCGCAGGGGCAGCGCTGGTACGAGGTCACGGTGCGCGGCCAGGAGGCGCATGCCGGTCCGACGCCGATGTCGCGCCGGCGCGACGCGCTGGTCGGCGCCGCGCGCATGATCGACCTGGTCAACCGCATCGGGCGCGAGCGTCCGCCTTATGCTTGCGCGACGGTCGGCGTCATCCAGTCGAAGCCCAATTCGCGCAACACCATCCCCGGCGAGGTGTTCTTCACAGTCGATTTCCGCCATCCCGACGACGACGTTCTGTCGACCATGGATGCGCTGCTCAAGACCGGCTGCGGCGCCATCGCCGCGGAAGGCGGGCTCGAGCTGTCGATCGTGGATTTCTGGTACGCGCCGCCGACGCCCTTCGCGCCGCGTCTTGTCGAGGCGGTGCGCGCCGGCGCGGCGCGGCACGGCTTCAGCCACCGCGACATCGTCTCGGGCGCCGGCCACGACGCCGTCTACATGGCGAAGGTCGCGCCCGCGGCGATGATCTTCGTTCCCTGCATCGGCGGGATCAGCCACAACGAGGTCGAGGACGCGAAGCCTGCGGACATCGAGGCCGGCGCCAATGTCCTGCTGCACGCCATGCTGCAGGAAGCGGGCGTGGTGGCCTGACCGCACCACCGGGTCTTCGCGTCAGGATCGGGATCGTCACGGTCGACCCGACCCATTCCCGATCCGGATGGTCTCGCCGCGATCCCGACGGACGACGCGGTCAGCGATCTCGGTCGGCGTCCAGCCAGCGTCGCAGATCCTCCAGCGCCGGCAGCAGCGCTTCCACCTTGGCGCGCGGCAACGCGCAGCGCATGCGCGCCAGAATGGGGACGGCGGCTGCAATGGATTCATCGCGCGCCCTGCGTCCCGCCGCGGTAAGCAGCACCCGCTTGGAGCGTCCATCCTCGGCGTCGGGCACCAGTCGCACGAAGCGCTTTTCGGCGAGCCGCCCCAGCGTGCCGGTCAGCGTGCCGCGCGTCACCTGCAGAACTTCGGCGAGCTGCGCCGGGGTCTGGCCGTCGCCCATGCGCATGCAGTGATGGAGGATCGTGAACTGCGCGACCGTCAGCCCATGCGGGAGCACGCGTTCGAACGCCGCGGACGAGAGCTGGTTGATGATCCCGATCTCGTTGAACAACCGGAACAGCAGCGCTTCCTCGCCGGGTATCGCCGGCACGCCGCCGCCAGGTTCAGACAAGATGCGCCTCCAGCCCGCGACGCGGCGCCGCCATGACCGGCCTGGCATGGCCGATGCGAAACAGCATCTGCAGTCGGCCTGCTGCTCCGATCACCGCCTGCGCTTCGCGCGCGATGTCGTCCATCTCCGGATATTCCTGCAGCGCCTGGCTCCAGGGATGGATCGCAAGACCCAGCCGGGTCGCCTCCAGGTTCAGGCGCAGATAGGCACGGCCGGCATCGAGCTGGTCCTTTCGCGTGCGGTCATCGTTGGCAAGCCAGCCGAAGGCGCGCGCCGACATCGCCATGCCGCGATACTTGTCCATGCCCTGCTTGAAGGCCGACGAACTGGGATCCGCGAGAGACTTGCGGCTGATCAGCCCGAAGATGCGTCCGAACTCGATCATCGGCCCCTCCAGCCGGATCCCGTCCGGATTGGCCTCGACCTCGGCCGCGCCGATCCGCATCAGATCGATCGATTCCTGCATCGCCTTGGGCGTCGTCGCCTCCCGGACATGCGCGCGCCAGGTCAGGTCGCGCAACTTCTCCGCGAGGCCCGTGTTGCCGATGGCCGTCGCCGAGACGCCATGAACCTGCCCGGCAGCCGCCAGGCGCGCAAGATCGTCCGCGGCGACGTCGCGCGGCTCGAAGACCTCCTTGGTCGTCCGGCGCGCCAACGCATGGTTGAAAAGCGGGTCGGGCAAGGCGCCCCCGGCGATGAAACGGACATGCGCCACCGGCCGGCGGTCCAGCGTGCGCCGATCCTCGCCCTCCGGAAACGCAGCGATCTCGGTCGCGTAGCCGTCGTGCGCCGCCGCGAGCGCCATCAGTTCCAGGAATGCGCCGCAGCCGATCGTGATCTGGCGATCGAACGGATCGGTCACGGGTAGCCGCCGGTCCAGATCGACATGCAGCACGAGCGCATCCGCCCCGTCGAGCCTGACCAGCCAGGGCTGCCGGTTGTGCGGATTGGGGGCCAGCAACGCATAGGACAGCGCGCGCCGGCGAAACTCGGCGGGACTGCCCGCCTCGCGCCACGGCGCACGCGCGGCTTCGGACGGTCCGGAGATCGCCGAGCAGCCGCCCGTCGC